>JBEBHM010000003.1:0-43151 GCA_040080875.1 Pirellula sp. | reverse complement strand
CGTCCGCCTAAGCTGATTTACAAGTGATTGAGGTAACGGCACATGGAATGTGCCTACTACTTTGGTTTTTGTCGGCGATTCCTAGCACAGATGGCAAGGCCGGTGCACAGATGAAAAACCAAACCAACTAGTACGACAGCGCAGCGTGGAGTTGAGTCTACCGTTACAAACCGCTCAACCGGTTTTGCGGAGCAAAACCGCCACATGTTGCGCTGTTGCACTAGGTACCAGTTCAATTGAAGATAACTGGAGCTGTTATGTTCGCGAGAGAATGGCGATCCCAAAATCGTCCGCCATCTGCAACGTTTTGACACGGTTGATGAGGATGGTCTTGCCCGCTTCGATGGCAATGGCCTTGCCACCCATCAGTTGCATTCGTTCGATGGTTTGCGGGCCGATCGTCGGGACGTCGAATCGCATATCCTGCTGTGGCTTGGCAACTTTGACGAGCGAAAAACCACCGCGCGGACAGATTTGGCCTGTGCGGGCGATGCATGCATCGGTCCCTTCGATGGCTTCTACCGCCAGGACCGTGCGATCTCGTACGGTAACGCTTTGGCCTATATCCAGGCCGCCCATTTGTTTGGCGATATTCCATCCAAACTCAATGTCTGCGATCTGAGTGGCGGACGGTTTTCGGCGCGTCAGTACTCCCGCTTCGGCCAATAATTGCGGCGCGTACTCGGTACCGGGAATCGTCTTGATGTTGCGTCTGGAGAATGACTTCACAACGGCTCCAAGCAGCGAGTCGTCGGTCGTGGTGGTATAACGCGAGTAGAAAAGTGGAAACATGGTTCTTGCACACTCCCAATCCGGAAAATGTTGTAGCCACCCCCAGCCGTGAAACAGAATTCGATCCTTGAACAGTTTGCCCGACATACAGACATTTTCTACACCGTGCTTGACGAAGTATCGTTGCATGCCGCCGAGCTTGCATACACCAACCCATTTGACGTGGTGTGCGATTTGTTCGATCTCCTCGGAGGCGTGCTGGCGAACCGCTGCAACGACCACAGTATTTCCTTGTTCACGCAGGGCTCGGGCCACCACCAAGGGGAACTCGCCCCAACCCGCGATGATTCCAATCGCTTGCTTGCTCATGTGCCAATGCTTTTGTGGTTTTGCAAGTCCTCTACCTGCTTCACAAGCGACTTGACGGTCTTGCGCAATTCCGGTAATCGATTGACAGCGGCAAACAGTATCGCTTGTTCTGTTCGAGGAATCGCAGGACTTCCCAGTAGGACTTTGTCTGCATCTGCGTCTGCTGCCACTCCGGCCTGGGCTCCTACCATCGTGCGATCTCCGATATGCACGTGATCGCGAACACCGACTTGTCCGGCTAGAACGACGTATTCTCCCGTGCTGGAGCTGCCTGCGATACCGACTTGAGAGCAGATCAAGTTATGCTTGCCGATGTTGCAGTTGTGCGCGATCATCACCAAGTTATCAATTTTGGTTCCTTGCCCGACGCGAGTTGCCCCGTAGGTGCCTCGATCAACGGTTGTGTTAGCTCCTATTTCGACGTCGCTTTCGATATGCACCCAACCCAGTTGTGCCGTCGGAACATGGCAACCGTTTTCCATGCGATAACCGAATCCATGCGAGCCCAGAACGCAGCCCGCATGCAAGCAGACGCGATCTTCCAGAACGGTGCCTGGGTACAAAACGACGCCAGGATACAATTGGCAGTCTTTGCCGATGTGACATCCGTGCATGACGGTTACGCCGCGATGGATGTGCGTACCTTCGCCAACAATGCAATCGTCTGCGACGCTCGAAAACGCCTCCACGGTAGCTTTGTGACTTACCCTCGCCGAATCTGCAACACTTGCCAGAGGGTCAAGACCATACTTTTTGGCCACCACGACCTGAGGTCGGAACAGCTCACAAATTTTGGTAAATGCCTCGTGCGGATTGGAAACGACGATTTGTGAAATTTCAATATTCGGGAAGGAACGGCCTGTTACGCAGGCCGATGCACGAGATTCTTGCAATCGGGGAAGGTGTTTTTCGTGGTCGACGAGTGTGATATACCCTGGCAGTGCGTCAGCAAGCGGCGCTGCACCAGTGATCACGTGCTCCTGATTGCGTGAGAAGAGTTCTCCATGAACACGTTTAGCAAGCGTTGGCAGATCGATAGCGGTCATGAGGAATCCTTTCCTGATATTTGGCGATGCGAAGATGGGAAATCTAACCGAACTTGGCAAGAAAAATCAATGCTGTTTTGTTACGGCCCGGTTGTCTTATCGAGCGACTTCCGATTGAACGGCTGAGGTTCCTCGCTCTTCTTTTTTTCGGCATTTCCAGCATCCTCCATCGCCTGGATGACTTTCCAATGCGACTTGGCCATGTCGAGCATGCCTGCCGCTTCGTAGGCGACAACCACTTTCTTGCGGGTGAGTATTCGAGTACGGTCAATTCGAATCGCAAGCTCATATTTATTGATCGCATCTTTGTACTTTTTGGCGATCATATAAATGTCCCCGTAGGAATCAAGGATTTCTGCGTCGGTCGGAGCCAAATTGGAGGCTTTAGCGATCATCTCAAGGGACGCACTGACGTTTTTGGGATCGTCTTTGGCCAATTGGAGTGCGAGATTGTTCATGGCCAACACGTTCGTTGGTTCTTTTTCCAGTGCTTTTCTCCAAGATTGGATTGCTTGAGCGTATTCCTGCTTGCCGAAAAATCCTTCGGCCATGAGCATGTACGCTTTGCTGGTCGTGATGTTTTTTTGCATTTGAGAATACAAAGCATCCCTCAAAATCTTGGTCGCCTTGATGTTCATTGGTAAAAGTTGCGCAACGTCGATGGATAGATTCGGGTTATCGGGGTCCGCTTCTACTGCTTTCTCAAGCAGAGAGACATCCGCGCTATATGTCTTCTTGTCGGGATCCTGGACAATCGAATTGCTGTAGATCACGCGATAGGTTTCGCAAAGTTCGCGTCGCAAAAGTGGTCGTCCCGTCTTGTTGCGAAGTCCATCGTTCAGCACGTCGGCTGCAAGGTTCAAACGATTCGTAAGTCTTCGGACTTGAGCAATCGCAATTCGGTCACTGTCGCGCTCGCGAGGAGTATCCAAGCGTGGAACGTATAAGTCTTCGATCGCATAAGCACAGAGTCGCAGGCCATCCTCATCCTTGACGCGAGCGTAAAGCCTAGCCAAATCCAGATTGGCGCTTGGATGGATAGCGACCGCCCGCCGAGCAATGATAATGGCGTTTTGAAAATCTTGCGTCGCTTCCAAATAGCGAGCATAGATCAGAAGAAGTCGGTAGTCGATGTCCTTCCAAATGCTAGCCTTGTTAAGTTGTTCGACCAATTTGGGAATATTTCTGGGGTTTGACTTTGACTCGATAAAGAGTCGTTTGGCGACCCAAGCGTTCGCGGGTGGAAAATCACCCTGTTTCCCTTCCGCTAACTCGTCGATGCTTGATTCCGCGAGCTCTCTCTTGTCGGTAGTGAAGTGGATGAGGGCCAGCCGGTACTTGGCACTCTGATTCCCATGCTCAATGGCGAGGATCCGTTTGCTGAGCAACTCGACATACTTCAATGTCAAGTCGGAGATTGCGACTGATTTCTTGTTGTCGAAGGATTCCGACTCGGCCTCATAGGCCTGGACAAACGCTGGTTCTTGAATGCGGTTGCAGGCTTCTTCGAGGGTACTCGTAGCGCAGCGCGATTCGCTCTCCACAAGAAATCGTTGCACTTGCCCATCGGACCGAGAAAACTGCGAGAAAATGTAAACGCCGAATACCGCAACAATCAACGCAATCGCGGGGATATTGAGCCAAATCGACATCCAACTACGAGAAAATTTCCAACCGCGAGCGGCGTCGAGCAGTCCGCCCGCAACCCCCAAAGGGCTATGGAAAACCTTGAAGAACTCTTTCGAAAGCCACAATATATTCGAGAAAAATGTTGGCGGTTCTGTTCCCATTTCAAGCAAATTCCTCTTCAGTAGCTTCCTCCATCGGGCCAAAATCTGTTTCCCGTTGCGGGACGGTGAGCGTCAACTTGGGTAACCCGCATAACCAATTCCACCCTAATGCGAATAAGGGGAAATCGAGGTTTACAAACTCGAATGGAATCGGTTGAAGGATGGCGGACATAAACGCATCCAAACTAAATACCAAGAGCCCGCCAAGGAGTAAACAGACTATCTCAATCCAAGTTGCCCACTCGAACCAACTTCCATCGCGAACCCCCAAATGCAATAGGATTACCCAAGCGATCGAGCGCACTGATTGCCAAACCAGGACAACAGAAACGCTCGTCGAAAGAAACGAAAGCAAATTTCGTCGTCTTGCAATACAGCAAAAGAGTCCGATCCCCACGAGGCTTATCAAACTATCCCAAGTCCCAGTACAGAAGAATCGGTCACCAACCCCGTGTTCAAACAAGATAAGATTGGAATTCTCTTCCCGAATGTTTGAAAGCCCAGTCACGTCCGCAAGCCCACCAACCATTGCAACCGCACAGGACTCCAACCAGCCATAGATCCCCCAACTGCCGATTTCATCTAGGACTGCAATCGCTCCCACAGCGAGCCCAAGCGACAATGCCAAATGCACGCTTTCGCCGCGAATTCGAATGGCACACCAGCCGGACAGTGCAAGTCCTGCCGCTAGAATCGGGAGTCGTTGTGATGTGCCGCCCCCAATCACGAAACTCAACAACATGAGTAAAGCGCAAATCGACCAAATGACCACGGCGAAAACAAGTCGCCGTTGACTCGGAAAGCCTCGCCAATTTGCTTGCGCTAACGCAAAGACCAATCCAAGAGAGATAAAAATGACGGCAAGGAACCGGTCCGCCGTGGTGAACCAATCTCGAATAAATCCGAATCCAAGAACCAATCCAACAATACACAGCAAGGACGTTACTGCCTCCACCCACAGAGTGCTCACGGTAAACGGATCGAATTCCCCCTCTTGGTCGTCCAAATCCAGGGCAATCGCTGTGACCGGTACTGCATCTGACATTTTGAAGCTAAATTCTCTTTCTCTACTTACTTTGATCAACGGGAAACCGCTTGGTTCCACTCGTATGAAACCTATTCGATCAACTTACAGATGCGACTATTGCTAAACCTATTGTACTTATTCATCCTCTTTTGCGTTAGTCCTTGGATAATTTGGCGTTTTTGTCGTCATGGTCGATACAAAAACGATTTATCGCAACGCTTGTTCGGGTTGCAGTCTGCTCCTCACAACAAGGCCGGATATGTTTGGTTGCACGCCGTCAGTGTTGGCGAAGTTCAAGTGCTGAGAACCATCATCGACCTTCTCGAAAAACATCGGCCGGATCAACCCATCGCAATCTCTGTTTCAACGGATGCTGGAATCGAACTCGCTCGACGACTCTTTGCCAAGCACTTTGTCTTTCGAACCCCGCTTGATTTCTCATGGTCGATCTCCACTACCCTGAAAACCTTGAAGCCCAAACTAATTGTCTTGGCCGAACTCGAGCTTTGGCCCAACTGGCTGATGCTGGCAAATCGGGCAAAGCACCCTGTGGCAATCGTCAATGGACGGCTTAGCCAAGCTAGCTATCGAGGCTACGCCCGGATCCCCTACCTGGTTCGAACATGCATGCAGTCCATCCGCTGGTTAGGCGTTCAATCCGAAACTTATGCTGCGAGATTCCAATCGTTGGGACTCCCGCCGGAACGCATCACCGTCACCGGCAATGTTAAGTTTGACGGGGCCTCTGGGTGTCGAAACCTCCCGGAGATCGTTCAACGCCGTCAACTGCTTCAACTCACCGACGATGACTTCGTGTTGGTCGCTGGCAGTACGCAATCGCCGGAGGAAGCGATCGTTCTCCGTTCCTTCTTAGATCTTCATTCACGATTTTTAAATTTAAAATTGATTCTGGTTCCAAGGCATCCAGAGCGATTTGAGGAAGTTGCCAAACTTGTTGTGGAAACCCGTCTTCCTTGGGCTCGAAGAAGCGATTCCGCTGATCAAGTGTCCGACGCGAACTGGAAAATTTTCTTGGGTGATTCCGTTGGCGAACTTAGATGGTGGTGGGGGTTAGCGCAACTAGGCTTTGTGGGCGGCAGCTTCGGCGACCGCGGTGGTCAGAACATGATCGAACCGTGTGCCTACGGCGTTGCAACGTGCTTCGGTCCTAACACCAAAAACTTTGCTGACATCGTCAAACTTCTGACCGAAGCAAACGCATGCGTTCAACTCAATTCAACCAGCCAACTCACTCCCTGGTTGGAGTCGATGCTGCGCAACCCACAACAACGCGAACAGATGTCCATCGCTGCCGCATCGACCTGCGAACTACATCGAGGCGCAAGCCGCAGAACATGGGAGTGTCTTGAGCGATTGCTTCCGCCTGAGCTGGCAACCGCTAACCCAGACGCGACCATGGGAAGGCCGTGAGTACAAAAATACGTGAATGTGCTCGCTTTCGATGTCGAGTAACCTGGCGAGTAACCTGGCGATCAAATGACGCGAGCGTATTCACTTTGCGATTTGTTTGAGTTGCAGTCTAGCAACGCGTCCCGCTGATCCCGATGCCCAGACCGTTCCGTCCTTAGACAAGTGCATCGCATGAAAACCCTCGCCTGGAACTTTGAGCCAACGCTCGCGATCCGAGCTCCAATCGCAACCACTAGGTCCGCACGCAATCCACAGGTGCCCTGATGATACCGAATTGGTCGCCACGCATACGACACACGATCGGTATCCGCTTGGTCGACTTACTCTTGGTTCTCTCCAATTCAATCCTCCGTCGTCGGAGACTGCCACATTGCGAACTCCGATCGACTCTTGGCGATAGTCACCCCCCACAGCGACTCCATGCTCAGAGCTCGCAAATGCAATCGAGAATATTCCTGCCGATGCGGAACTCGATATAGGTTGAACCGTTACGGCTCGCCAATGTTCTCCACCGTCTTGCGATCGAAATACTCGACTGGCACCTTGATTGTGCCCACCAAGTCCGATCCAAACCATGTGACGGTGCACCGCAAGGCTGGAGTTGCTCGCTGCAAAACCTGCTTCCCCAGGGTTGATTTCGGGAATTTGATGGGCTGCAACTGCGGCCCACGTTTCACCCGCATCGACGGACTTCAGGATGAGCAGCTTGCCGTCAACCGGATCACTAAAGGCATAACCGACTTGATCGTTGCTAAATCGAAGCCCGTCGACAAAAGCTTCTTTGGCTAGATTTTCGTAAACCTTTTTCCAGGACAACCCCCCGTCTTTGGTTTTGTACATTACGGCAGGCTGACCAGCCGTGGCGACGATCGCCTGTTCGGCACTCCATGCATGGATCGATCGAATCTCGACATCTTCTAACCCGGTGATCTTGGCAACGCTCCAACTCCGACCTTCGTCGATCGTTCGAACAAGGGTCCCTTTGCTGCCACACGCCCAAACCGTGCGTTCGTCGACGGAAGCCACGCCACGTAGACTAGCCCCGGTCCCCGTATCCGCCCTATGCCAAGGCTCATCGGCAAAGACGAGGCAAACCAAACATCCGTACGCCCATAAGGTACAAAGAACTCCACGCAAACATTTCATCTGGCTCACCATGATTGATCTCGAAGATTTCAGCAGCAGTTCAAGTCGTCGACGAAACGCTGTTCAGGATGGATGTGCGCGTAGGGTACACCGAGTTGTTCCGATATGATACGACGCACCCGTAACGCGGTTCGCGGATTCGTTCCCGGCGTACACTTCGCGACGAATTCTTCGTCCGTGATGGCTGGCCATTTCGCCTTAAAGTTGTCGGTGTGTTTCCATTGGTTTGCAGCAAGGACAATGATCGCTACGAACGCAATCCAGACAAAAACAAGGGTAATGAACATTCGCAACTGCTTCCATTTTAAAGTACTTCGAACCCGCCTCACCGAGCACTACCCGTGTGACCGAGTTCTACACGTGTCACCGGAATTTTATACAGAATCCCATCGGCCTGGAGGTAGTACTTTAGGCGTCATCCTACAAATACACATGCAATTACGCTCTAATCCTACGGGCTTGCCCCACAGATCATTAGGTTTTCAGCTGAGGGAGTAGATCGCAGCGTCCCCTTTAGCGAGAAGCCTAATGAACCGCTGGACAAGCCAGCGGGATTTGTACAAGTATCGTGGGGTTTGTATATGAGAGTCGTATTTTGGAAACGGACGCGCTTATGAATTCAAAGCATCAGGTCGGTTACAACCACCCAACAAGAGTATGAATCCCGCGAAGTGGCTTGCAATCATCGGACCTGGTGCGATCGTCGCTTCGCTAACGATTGGCGCAGGCGAATTGGTCTTCTCGTCGCGTGGCGGTGCGCTTTTCGGCTACGACCTATTGGGCTTCTTTTTCTTGATATGTTTCCTCAAGTGGGCTTTGGTTCTCATCACGGCTCGACATATCGTTTTGACCGGTGCACACCCGACACAACGATGGTGCGAAATGCCTGGACCACGAGGCTGGCTGGTTTGGGTTTTTCTTCTCCTCGCCGTCGTGGCATTTCCAATCTGGGTCGGTTTTCATGCTGGTACCATCGGCACGCTCATCGCCTCGCTCGTCGAGCAGCTCGGGCTGGTGGATCCTGGGCCGGCTGGTGGCCATCTATTCTATGGACTTGCCGTTTTGTTGCTCGTTATGGTTTTGGTTCGAACCGGAAGCTATCAACGACTGGAGGGTATTCAAATTGGGATTGTGGGCGTGATGCTGGCCTGCGTTACGGCGTCCCTGATAATGCTCAACCCCAATTGGAAGGAACTCGTGGAAGGCATGTTTTCGTTTCGAGTCCTGGAATATCCAGACTGGGTTCCTAGCAAATATCCGGATCTCGCAAAGCGTCCGATCTGGATGGAGCTGGCCACGTATGTCGGCGTGCTGGGTGGATCGGGGTACGACTACCTCGCATACGTCTCCTTTCTGCGCGAAAAGCAATGGGGCGCATCGAGTGGACCGATACTCACTCGCGCAGAACTTGAATCGATTTCGCATGACCGGACTCATCCGCATCGCAAATGGTTATGGGTACCTGTCGTTGACGCGACCCTAAGTTTTGCAATTGTCTTTTTCTTTTCCGCAGTATTCGTCGCTTGCGGTACGATCGTTCTTCGCCCCACCCATCAAATCCCTGATGGTACGGATCTATTGACACTTCAAGCCAAGTTTGTGGAGAGTGGTTCGGAGTGGATGCGCCCTCTCTATTTTGTCGGTGCATTCTTGGCCATGTTTGGGACGCTGTATGGAACGATCGAAGTCGCACCAACGGTGGCTCGCGAATTCGCTCGGGCATTGCACCCACTCGAAATCGATCAGCGCAAATTGCATCGGTGGGTTACGAATTGGGTTGGCTGCGGAGGAGCGGCTGTATTGCTATGGTCCCTTGTGTCGGTCAAGTTTTCGGGTACCGCCAAACCGCCGGGCCTCATCGCGATCCTAGATCCAGCCAACTTATTTACGGGAGTCCTCGCATGCGGATGGATTACTTGTCTAGCATGTTGGACAGAACTGAAATTCATGCCTAGCCAACTCCGCGCACCGTGGTGGTTGATTCTCGTAAACTCGCTGAGCTGCGTTGTCTTCACGGCATTGGGAGTCAAAGCATACTGGGATTACGGCGGCCCCAGCGCGCTTTTGATCCTGCTTGCAACCCTCGTTGTCGGTTGGATCGCCGCCTGGTTGCACCAAAACGTCCGACACTGAGACGAACCGATCAACATTTTGGTGGGTACAAATCTAGATTAACGCAATTCAGCGGCTTTTCTCCGCTTAGAACGCGTCGCACTTCTTCGACCCCCTTGCGACGGATTTCGGTAATGGCAGCGGTCGAATAATAAGCGATATGAGGAGTGACAATTAAATTCACGTCGATCGATCGATCTTGCCAGAGTTGAATCAGTTCCGAAGATTGCGTCGGTGGCTCATGGGCCAAAACGTCGATCGCCGCCCCGGATAAAGTGCCTGCGCGAAGCGCTCGTGCGACGGCATTCGTATCGACGACGGCTCCACGAGACGTGTTGATGAGCATCGCACCTGGCCGCATCCTAGAGATCGACTCATCGTTCAGCAGATGTCGCGTCTCCTCTGTCAACGGCGTATGAACGGAGACGAAATCGGATTGCTCAAGCAAAGTTGCCCAATCAACTCGTTCCACATCCAGCGATTTCTCCATTCCCGGCCTCAAGTAAGGATCGTAAACCAAAACTCGCAACTTAAGCGATTTGGCGCGACGCACCATCGCGCTGCCGATGCGACCACAGCCGACGATACCAAGCGTCATCTCGGACAATCGGAATACCGGTTCGACCACCCGACGGTCCCAAGGAAATAACGTATCACGCAAGCGCCGGTCCGAGCGAACGATGCCGCGATTGAGAGCCAACAAGAGACCGATCGCGTGATCGGCAACTTCATCGACTCCGTAATCAGGAATATTGCAGACTGGAATCGAGCGAGCCGCCGCTGCAACGATATCGACGTTGTCGTACCCGACTCCCCCTCGCACGATCACTCGGCAGTTTGGCATGTTTGCGATCGTCTGGGCCGTGACGGTACACTCGTGATAAACGATCAAAGCATCCGCATCAGAAACACATTGATCGAGAGGCCGTTCCGCCGTCATTTTTAGGCAGACGACTTCGGCAAAGTCTTGAAGGACCGCTTGCTCAAGGGTGGGTGGTGGTTCAATGGAGTCAGTGATCAAAACTCGGTACATCATCGCATTTCTTGCAAGGGCTGGTACGTGTGTCGCGAGACGGCAGTCGCAATATCAGGGAATGTGCTATCGTATCACTTCTTATCCGGAGGATGGGCATCCATTAGAATGCCGCATTCTTCAAAATTCAAAACTGTAAGAGGTGGGGAATGGGAAATCTACAGATTCCAGTTGCTGGCGTTCAGATGGATATCCAGATCGGCGATGCAAACAAAAACGTTGAACGCATGGCGGGCTGGTTGCAGGACGACCGAACGCAGTCAGCCAGATTAGTTGTCTTTCCGGAATGCGCTGTTAGCGGTTATTGTTTCGAATCCAAAGCCGAGGGAATGGGCGTTGCGGAAACCATCCCTGGTCCAAGCACGAGTCGATTGCTCGACTTGGCAAAAAAGCATGACAAATTCTTGGCGTTTGGAATGATCGAAAGGTCCGGCGACGATCTGTATAACAGTTGTGTATTGTTGGGTCCCAATGGGATCGTTGGCGTCTATCGCAAGATACATCTCCCCTTCCTTGGGATCGACCGCTTTGCTACTGCCGGAACCGCTGAGATGGAGGTCTATGAAGTGGCGGGCATGCGCGTGGGAATGCATATCTGTTACGACGCGTCCTTTCCCGAGCTCACCCGTGTTCTGGCGCTCCAGGGTGCCGATTTGATCTTGTTACCGACCAATTGGCCGCCTGGCGCCGAGACGTTTGCCGAATATGCTCCCAACACGCGAGCTCTCGAAAATCATGTCTATTTCATGGCGGTGAGTCGTGTTGGCGAGGAACGCGGATTCCGATTTTTGGGTACCAGTAAATTCTGTCTGCCCACTGGACGGTCACCGTCGTTCGGTGGGACGGACCAAGAATGTGTTGTAGGGGGCTCGGTTCAGCCTCACATCGCTCGCAACAAACGACTCGTACGCGTTCCTGGAAAGCACATGATCGATCGGTTTGCCGATCGGCGACCATCTCACTATGGGAAATTGATAGAACCTCATCATCTGGTTCGCGATGAATCGGATTCAAATCCCTAGTGCTCCTCCGTTCAAAAATTGAGATTCACTTGAGCCGCAAGCGCTAGCTGCGATACGATGATTTGCGATTAAAAACGCGGCTAGCGCCTGCGGCTCAACCTAAAACCTAATTTGGACAAAGCACTAGGCTGCTGCTGACGCAATTCACATCATCCGCATTCAAGCCACGAAAATATAACGAGTGTTTCGCAATCTATTCTTGCTAAATGATGGCGCGCACTTCTGCCGTAGCGGAACGCGTCAAGCGTTTCGACAACGCCTCGAAAACCTTGACGGTTTCCGCTACATGCGAGCAGAATTGCGCATGCTCATCTAGAATCGACGTCGATTGCCTCAATGAAAATTCCTTGTTAGACTCTCAACCTATGGAGCCCGGCCGTACACCATTCCATTGCTTGAGGGTGTCGTGCTTTGTGAGCTTTCGTTCTTTTTTCCTCCTTCAGCAATTCCATCGATTCCGTGTCCCACAACGATCCTGACTTGGCTCCTATGTTGCAGCCGTACGCATCACAAATCGACGGCTTGCGTCAAGTCGGGCAGATGCTGTGGACTCGCGGTTGGTCGTTGGGTACGTCCAGCAATTACAGCGTGGTGATCGACCGAAGCCCATTGCGCATCTTGATCACAGCCAGTGGCAAGGACAAAGGTCACCTTGGTCCAAACGATTTCGTCATCGTCGATGAATCGGGCAAAGCGACTACACCCGACCAACCCAAGAGCAGCGCGGAGACTTTGCTGCATTGTTTAGCTGCTGCAAATGGTGGCGTTGGTGCCGTGTTGCACACGCATAGCGTATGGAGCACGCTTTTGTCGCATCATTTTTTTGCGTTGGGTGGGATTCGAATCGAAGGCTTCGAGATGCTCAAAGGACTTGAGGGAATAACAACCCACGAAGCCTCATGCTGGTTACCGATCTTCGATAACACTCAAGACATTCCTGCATTGCAACTACAAGTCGACCGGTACATGAGGGATCATCCAGAAGAAAAGTGTTGGGGATACTTGATCCGCCGGCATGGGTTGTACACTTGGGGCAAGGACCTATCGGAGGCGACTCGGCACATCGAGATCATCGAGTTCCTGCTGGAATGTATCGGACGAACCCTGCACCGATAGCACTCGATATCAATATCTCTGCCATTTGCCGAGAGGCAAAGTTCTGGCCTTACGTGTTTGATGCTGGCGAGGCCACCGATCCAGACGACATGCCTTTCTGAACAATCGAACTGATGGACGCAACTCCTGGAAAGATCTAGCCGCAATTCTACCGGCGGAAATCCTTGGATCCGCTCGGATATTGGAAAGTTCCACCAGACTCTGTTAGGCAACGACTCGCTTGAAAAGACCAAGAATAGGACCGAGGTGATTCGAACACCTAACCAAGGGATTATGAGTCCCCTGCTCTAACCATTGAGCTACGGTCCCGACCAATGAAATCATTGATTTTTGTTGTCTTTTGGACAACATTGTTTTTGCTTTGACACTCAATCTAACGCCCGATTCTAGCGGATATCTAATTTCGGACTGTCAGAAGTGACACGCGAATCGGATCAGAAAGCGGGTGTCAAGCAATGCGATTCTATCGACAAGAAGGCGGCTTGCAAACCGCAGAAGATGTTTTCAGAGTTCTCGCTTTCCCTACCACGATACGTTGCCATTCACTGGAGGGGCGGAATCATCGCAACTGCGGCCAAACTGGCGAGTCTCGATTACTGGTCCCGAGCATCCGGAATGGTTCTGCCCCGACAAGGACCAGCGTTGCAGAAACTATTCAAGGCTGACAAGGAGGTCTATCTCATCAACAATGCATGGCGGCAAATACTTGGAATGCTCGCTTCGTCCGGCAATGCGAAAACCGGCAGGTGGTGGGCGACGAGTCGTCCGGCCGATGTCTCAAATCCATCTTGCTCGTGTTGATTCAAAACCACGGACACCGCAAACCCTCGCTTGCGAAGCATCCCGAGACTCATGGCCATGTCGTCATCCACCGCTTGAACCAACACAAGAACCGACAACTGGCGAGACAATCGGCTTTGAGTTTCCATAATCAATTCGCCTAGTCGCAATCCGTCGGTGCGCTCCAAGCGAGCCAACGTGCGATGCATCTCGGCGAAGTGTTCCGGCCCACGCTCTGCCGCAAGTACCACAGGCCGAAGTCGGTCGCTTTCTGTTTTCATCTCTACGTCGGCTCTGACTGAATCGCGGTCAGAAAAGTCCTCCTCGAGATGCATTTGCCGCACGCGGTCTGCGGCATCGCGACCGTTGCTGATCAACCCAAAGGGCTGATTCATCATGTACAACGTGTGCGCGAAGGAGGCAGCTGCGGTTACTGCCAAATCCGTTCTCGTCGGTTCGTTGCGATCGGGATTGCTGGCCCGGTGCATGTCGACGATGAGCATGGCACCTTGAATGCACGTAGGCTGAAACACGCGTGTGTGAAGCTTTCCCGTTCGTGCGGTCGCCCGCCAATGGATACGATTGAGCGAGTCCCCCTGTCGGTACTCGCGAATCCCGACCATCTGTGTGGGATCCTCCATCGCTCGATCATTGACCTGCAAATCGCCGATCGGACGACGGCTCGTAACATTCACTCCCTCGAGCGGAATCAATTTTGGCAAAACCAGAATGTACTGCGGCTCTGACGCGATTCGATAATTCCGTTGCAAGCCCAACAGATCGCCCGTTTCGAGAATCGTCGGCCCGATTTGGAAATAGCCTCGTCGTATCGCTCGGATTTGATAGGTCATCAACGAGTTCTGTCCGGCCGCAAAGAAATAGAGCTTTGCGCGCTGGCCAGTCACCTCGAGAGCCCGATGGGGTTGCGAGATTGCACGCTTGGGCAAGATATCTTCGGCAAATAACCAAGGAATGAAATACCCGCCTGCGTTACGCAACTTGAGTCCTACGGCGAAGCTATCACCGAGTTGCAACTCGCTTTTGGTGACGGTCCGGTCGACATCCAAACTCGTGGACCACCGATTTGCGTAGTAGCGGGTCAACTGGAAGACCAGCAAAAATGCGCATGTGCCTAGCGCAAAAAGGTTCGCCCCCGTAATCAAGCCGAGCAACAAAACGAATGCGAGAATCGGCAAAAGGTGCATTGTGTTTGCTTCGTGGAACGGTGCTCTAAATAGCCATTGGGCGGGCACGCTGTCTCGATAAAAATGCTCATCCAAGGGTTATCGTACTTCTGCATGGCCTCCAACACTAGCGAAACCTCGACGGTCGACGATAAAATCATCCGCTAGGACTATCGTCCGTTATTCCACAATTTCCCCCAGGTTGGACAATTCAGATGTACTTGAACGCAAAAAGTTGGTGTTCCTGCAGGTGGCTCGTTTTCTGTTCGATCATGGTTTCGATCGGGTTACCCATCGCCAAAGCAGAGTCCGTGGCTGGCAAGCGTCCCAACATCATCTTGATCATGACCGATGATCAAGGCATGGGTGATTTGGCCTGCCTTGGAAATCAAATTCTCAAGACGCCCAATTTGGATCGCTTTCATAAGTTATCGACTCGGTTTACCAACTTCCATGTAAGCCCAACATGTTCACCGACTCGTTCCTCGATGATGAGCGGACGACACGAGTTTTACAATGGCATTACCCATACGATCAACGAACGTGAACGCATGGCGTTGAGCACGACAACTTTCCCGCAGTTGCTTGAAAAGGCAGGATATCAAACGGGCGTATTCGGCAAGTGGCATCTCGGTGACGAAGATGCATACCAACCTTATCGGAGAGGTTTCGGGCATGTCTTCATCCATGGAGCAGGTGGTATCGGTCAAGCGTATCCTGGGAGCTGTGCCGACTTTCCGCCGAACCAAAAGAACAAGTATTTCGATTGCGTGATTCTTGAGAACGACACCATTGTTCAAACCAAGGGCTTTTGTACCGACGTCTTTTTTCAAGCGGCACTGGGTTGGACGAAAAAGCAAATCGACAACAAAAAACCTTTCCTGACTTACATCGCGCCCAACGCCCCGCACGGGCCGATGATCGCTCCCGAAAAGTACACTAAACGATTTTTGGAAATGGGTTTCGATGCGGATACGGCCGGACGCTATGGGATGATCGAAAATATTGACGATAATTTCGGCGTCTTGATGGCCAAGCTAGACGAGTGGCGTGCATGGGAAAATACACTTGTCGTTTTTATGACCGACAACGGCCAAGCCGTTCTTCGAGGAAAACAAAACGACAAACAGGTGCCGTTATTTAGTGCAGGTTTCAAAACAGGCAAAGGAACACCCTTTGAAGGAGGAACGCACGTGCCTGCATTTTGGCGATGGAAAGGTGTCCTCGGCGAAGGAGTCGACGTCCACTCGCTTGTGGCTCATATCGATCTGTTTATGACGTTTTGCGAAATCGCCAAAGCACCTATTCCGGATGGGATTCAGACAATCCAAGGAAGGTCATTGGTCCCTTTGCTCGATAATCCTACGAGCTCTTGGCCTGATCGTCAGTTGTTTGTCCATGTCGGACGATGGGCGGTCGGCGAAAACCCAGAACTGTCAAAGTACAAGACCTGCGCGATACGGACGGCACGTTGGAGATTCGTGAACAACAAAGAGCTTTATGACATCCAGAAAGACCCTTTCGAGACGACCAATGTCATTGACGAACACCCCGATGTCGTAGCCGAATTACGCAAGAGCTACGACGCATGGTGGGAGGGCGCTAGGCCCATGATGGTCAACGAAAAAACCCCTCTATCCCCCGAACATCCCCAGGCGATTCGTTACCAAAAACAGATTTCCGAGCGGGGCATTCCCAATTGGGTACCACCTAGTTTGTGAGGAATCGGGAAAGTGCATTTCGCATTTCGGTAGGAATATTTTGACTTGCAATGTGACCACTTTGCACTTCACAGCAGACGCTGGTCATTTTGCCGGTAGCGACCAATTGCTTCCCAAGAAATATGGAATGGTCGTAGCAGATACTCTTCGAGCCAAGCGAAGCGATGCCGACACGGATTTGGAGCAAATCTTCAAACCGAGCTGGGGCATGAAAGTCGCATTCGACATGCACCCGAGGCCAAGTGACAGAACTTTCCGACGGGGCTGGCGAGGAGCGCGTGGCTGAAGGTGCGACACTATACCCGAGAGATCGGAGCAAGGCATGTTCGGCTTGCTCCATATAAAGAATTAACGATGCAAAGTGCACGATGCCTGCAGCGTCTGTTTCGCAGAACTCGACCCGACGTTCCCAAGAAAAACAAGACTTGGTATCGTTGGGTGGAGCGTCCATTACTCTCCGACGTAAGGCATGAGACCCATGAATCGAGCTCGCTTTACCGCTTGGCTGACGGCATGTTGACTGGCAGCAGAGCAGCCCGACTTGCGACGACTGACAATGCGGCCATGACGATTGACCAGTTTGGTCAAGAGTTCGATGTCCTTGTAGTCGACATAAAGAGGTCGAGGCCGTTTTCCTTCGACCAAAAGCGGATCGCGCTTTTTGATCTTGGTTCGCACGCGTGCACGCTTGCGAGGAACTCGTTTTCCATTTGGGGGGCGACGCGAATTGAACATAACCGTCAAATTTATTAGAACGACTTGATATTAAGGCAAGCAACAGCTTTTCAGGGCCAGACATCGTATCCACTTCTGCGCACTCCTTCAATAGCCAAACTCGCGCGAAAACGGCAAATTTGCTCAGCCCCCAACATTGGGAGCATTTAGTACATCCCGCACAATCCGAAGCACAAAATGGCGGGAACGCGAAGAATACAACCAAGTCAGCGAGGCACAGGCAAGCGAATTCCGAAAAACTCAAAAGCCCGTTTTCGTCCACCCTCTAATTTTTTCGGCACGATCGCTCGATTTCCCTTGGCGATGAACCCTTTGGTAGAATCCGCAATGTTTCCCCCTGTTTCAGTTCCGTTGACTCCGCAACAGCAAGGCACTTTTCAAGTCTTAAGTGCTCGGTCCAATTTGGCGAGCGTGGAAGTGTTGGGGCTGGCATTAGATAGTCCGATCGAGTCGGTCCGGTTGGCAGCGTTACAAACGCTCATTTCGCGAGGTGGAGATCACGAAATGGCAAAAATCCTCGAGAAAATTGACCACTGCAAGGATGCCGAGATTCCTCTATTGATCCAGCAAATCCCGCATCTATTAGCCCCCATCGAGGCGGGCCTTTCAAGCAAAAACCAATTCTCGCAACAAAGATCGCTGGTGGCGATCGAAAAACTTGGGGTCGCATCTCAGTTTCATCATCTCGTCAACGTCGCCCAGTCGCCTCAACACCCACAGCAGATCGTAGCGGCTGAACTCGTCATCATTTTGGCATGTCGGTTGGGCAATCAATCCAGGAATGCTCTCGCCTCAAAAAACGACTCTGCTCGCGAACAAATCCTGGTGGATTTGCAACGTTCGATGGAGCAATATCACGAGCACAAGATCGAACAGATATTCGAAGCTTGGCTGTGCGCGTCGCATTGGAATGATGAGGCATTCAAGCAGCTATTCAATCCCGACCGTCGCGACAGTGTCGCCAAGATGGCTTGGAAGCAATTGCGGCATTCGCATCGCCAGGAAATCCTCGATTTGCTAGTCGGTCAACTTTGGGGCATCGGACCGAGCCACGCAGCGATTCAACTTCTCGGAGAACGAAAAGACCACGCCACGTCCTGCAGGCTTGCAGATAGGGCGATCAAGTCGGGAATCACACCGCAATTGACCAAGAACTTGCGGCTCAAGATCCCTATTCGCGTGCTGGAAGAATTTGATTTCTCGTCGAAATCGGAAAGCATTCCTAGACGCTGCGCGATGTTACAACTGTTGAGCATCAGTGATACATCGCCGGCGAAGCTGTTATCAAGCATCAATGCGATGCTGACCGAAGTCCACCCCAAAGCGGAATCCACTTGTTCAACCGCGCTTCGAAGCCTGCGTTCGTTGACACCCGAGATGATTGTCATGGTCCTTAGCGACTGTTTCGACGCTCCGGATATCGAAGCCTATGAACCGCCTCCTTGGAAATCGGAACTTAAGGCCGAACTGGAGCGCCTAATCGAACTCTATCCAGTGCAACCTCCATCCATTCGCGCAAGTATCGAATTTGCATTCTCCGATTTTCAATGTGAATCCATGTCGAGACATCTCGAAGATTGGCCAGAACCGCACCTAGTAGCCTATGGTCGGATCGTTCGAATCGCACAGCAAAGATTCATTGAGTACCTCGAGAGCGAGTCGGAATCTCAGTCGGCAGTCAAACGCACGCGAATACTAAAAGTCATTCGATTGCTGGGGGTCGATGGCGAGTTGATCGAAATTGTGAAAGATCTTCTGAGGGACCCCAACGAAGCGGTGCGAATCGAAGCCATCTATACAATCTCTTCGGGTCGAAACCGACGAGAAGCCATCGAGTTATTGCAGCCGTTGCTTTTTGATGAAGACAACGGAGTCAAAGTCGCAGCGGATTTGATCTTGTCTCAATTGGGGAATTAACGATGGTTGATAACCTTGACTTTGTTATGACCGTGCAACGCATCGAAGGCTATGATCGACTCATCATGCGATGGTGGTGGTTCTTAGCGATTCTAGCCGCACTCATGATCGTCCTGGCGCTATGGAAAGGAGTCGTGTTGCTACTCGTTTGGTGGAAAAAGCCTCGCGCCAACCCGACGAGGTTGTTTCGCCAGCTCTGTCGAATGCATGAACTGACAAAAAACGAGGCGTTGCTCCTTCGGTCGTTAGCCAAGAAATTGCCTCGTGGAACGCAATCTTCCATCCTTTTTGTTGACCCTTTATGTTGGAATTGGTCGCAGACGGACAAGGGAGAGCAAAAACTCACTCTCGAAAAACTGTACGCTAAGATCTTTGGATTTCCCCCTGATAGGACGTGCGTTTGATGATATAACCTCTGGAATTCAGCCCAAACCAACTTGAATTCTCGGAGAATGCACGTGTCGGAAATCGAAAAGAAAATCAAGGACCTTGGCCTCGTCCTACCTCCCGCACCGAAGCCTGCGGGCCTGTACAAGCCTGTATTGATCGTGGGAAATCTAGCCTATGTTTCGGGCCATGGCCCACTCAAGCCGGATGGCACATTAATTCTCGGACGTGTAGGCGACGATCTCACGCTAGAACAGGGACAAGCGGCTGCTAAACAAACGGGGCTGGCCATCCTGGCCACTTTGATTGCTAGCCTGGGTTCGCTAGATCGCATCGTTCGCGTCGTGAAAGTATTGGGATTGGTTCGCTGTACGGACGATTTTGGATTGAGCCCAGCAGTCATCAATGGTTGCAGCCAACTTTTTGTTGATCTTTGGGGAAACGATCTCGGTATTGGCGTGCGTAGCGCTTTGGGAACCAATGCGCTCCCAAGCGGTATGGCTGTCGAGGTCGAAGCCATATTCGAAGTCAAGTAGATACGGTTACTGCATGACTGATCGCCAAACACTCTCGTTCATTGCCAAGACGCTCGAACGTGCCGGCCTCCAACCCAAGACCAAGTATGGTCAGAATTTTCTGATCGATTTGAACTTGCTGGACATCTTGTTGAACGGAGCCGATATTCAAAAAGAAGATGTCATCCTAGAAGTTGGTACCGGTGTTGGATCGCTTACTAAGCGCATGGCGCCCTTGGCAGGCGAAGTACTGACCGTTGAAATTGACCGCGATCTACAAGCCCTCGCCGCCAAAGAACTGCGAGGAGCGGATAACGTAACCATGCTGTGCTATGACGCATTGCGCAACAAGAACAACTTGCGTCCTGAGTTGATCGAAGCCATTCGCGCATCGATGTCGAAATTGCCAGGGGCGTCGTTCAAATTGGTCGCCAATCTTCCCTACAACGTGGCTACGCCCATCATCAGCAATTTGCTAACGATCGATCCTGTCCCCGTGAGGATGGTCGTTACGATCCAGAAAGAGCTTGCGCAGCGGATTGTGGCTGAACCCAACTGCAAGGATTACAGCGCATTGTCCATTTGGATGCAAAGCTTGTGCGATTGCGAAATCTTACGAATCTTGCCGCCGAGCGTTTTCTGGCCAAGCCCTAAAGTGGATTCGGCGATCATCCGCATTACTCCCAACGCAGAAAAGCGGGCGAGAATCGTGGACTTGAATTACTATCATACTCACTTGCGAGCTCTGTTCTTTCACCGCCGCAAGTTCCTGCGAAGCCAACTTTTTACTGCGACTCAAGACGATTTAACGAAAACCGAAATCGATGCGGTTCTTGCTAGCCTCAAGTTCGAACCCAACTTGCGCGCAGAGCAGTTGTCAGTCGAACAGATCATTCAACTGCTGGACGCCACGCGAAAACTTTCAGCGAAACCTACCTGATGTTTACTGGACTCGTCGAAGCCAAAGTCAAGATCATCGACCGGAAGCCTCTAGGCAACGCCATGCGACTGGGGGTTGATCTGGATGCGCTCAGCGATAGCGTTCGCTTGGGAGATAGCATCGCACTCAATGGTTGTTGCCTGACGGTGGTTCAGCAGACAGATTCCCGATGCTGGTTTGAGCTCGGTGCTGAGACGCTCTCGCGAACCAATTTAGGCAAATTGGTAGTCGGGGACGATGCGAACTGCGAGCGATCGCTACGCGTTGGTGATCGAATGGGCGGGCATTTTGTAACCGGTCATGTGGATGGACTAGGGACGTTGATCGAGCGGCGGAATGACGGCGATTGGTCTTACTTCTTTTTTTCTGCAGAATTCCCTTTGCTGCGACAAATGGCCCCCAAAGGGTCGATCACTGTGGACGGCGTAAGCTTAACTCTCGTGGATGCCACCAACGAATTCTTTAGCGTAGCGATCATTCCACATACTCTGCAGGTGACCAATTTGGGCAGACTGGTCGTGGGCTCGCAGGTCAATCTCGAAACCGACATTCTCGCCAAATACGCGCAGCGAATCGTCGTCACACCATTCAACGAAACGGGGCGGGCCGAATAACGTCTCGATCATAACGATGCGGGTTTTGAGGCGGATTGGTCGACGGTCCGTTTTCCGCTTCATCCCCGAGTTTCACAAACTAGAAT
This sequence comes from Pirellula sp., assembly GCA_040080875.1. GTDB lineage: Bacteria > Planctomycetota > Planctomycetia > Pirellulales > Pirellulaceae > JBKCUI01. The sequence continues at coordinate 21,448 of JBEBHM010000003.1, read as the reverse complement.
GGGACCAAATCCTTACGCAATGCAACGAATTGAGCCTTGTAATATGCTGTCCCCACGGTCTTTGTGTTTGTTACTCCTGATTTGGACATTGGATATGACTTTTTCGGATGGAACCGATTCGGTGTTTGCGATCGGTCAACAGGATGCTTCGACGGTTCAGTATCGATTGTCGTTTCGGCAAGCCGAAACGCACCGAGTCGATATCGAATTCTCGGTGCCAACGCTTGGCAAGCCGGAGATCGAGTTGATGATGCCGGTTTGGACGCCAGGCAGCTATCTGGTGCGTGAGTATTCCCGCCAAGTCGAACACATCTCTGCGATCAACGGAACAACCAATGGTAGTTTGGTTGTCCGAAAAACGGACAAGAATCACTGGCAGGTTGTTTGCTCGGGTGCCAGTGAAGTGGTCGTTCGCTATTCGCTCTACTGCCACGAGATGAGCGTTCGTACCAACTGGGTTGAAAGAGATTTTGCGTTCTTGACTGGGGCCGCAACTTTTTTGACACGTTCCGACATGCTCGACCATCCTCATGTGGTGCGGATCGATGCGCTTCCCAATTGGCCCAACGTTGCAACCAGCCTTGCCACCATCAACGTTCGCGATCCTTGGACTCGTGTTGCCAAAAATTTTGACGAACTCGTGGATAGTCCAATCTTGCTAGGAGCAATCGATATTCAAACGTTCGAGGTGAATGGGATCAAACATCATTTAGCGACCCTTGGGGCCGAGTCGTTTTGGAATACCGCCGCAGCAGCTAAGGATGTCGCCAAGATTGTGCAAACCGAGCAGACGTTTTGGAAGGACACTCCTTACCAAGAATATTGGTTCTTGAATCTTGCCACCGAATCGGGCGGTGGGTTGGAACACGACAATAGCTGCGTGCTCATGACCGGTCGATGGACACAAAGACAAAAGGCGAAGTACAGCGATTGGTTGGCGTTAGTTTCACATGAGTTTTTCCATGTGTGGAACGTCCGACGTTTGCGCCCGAAAGCGCTTTCCAAGTACGACTACAACAGCGAACAGTACTTTCAGGAGCTTTGGATTGCCGAGGGAATCACGAGCTACTATGACGACTTGTTCGTTGCCCGTTCCGCCTTGTACAATCCTAAAGATTATTTGGATCGTTTGAGCAAGAGTATTTCTGCAGTTCAAACAGGTCCTGGTCGATTGACCCAGTCGCTCACCGAAAGCAGCTTTGACTCTTGGATCAAGTTTTATAGACCCGACGAGAACGCAAACAACAGTCGCGTCAATTACTATCTCAAAGGCGCGATCGTTGGACTATTGCTTGACATCGAGATTAGAAAATCGACCAACGATGCAAAGTCACTTGACGACGTAATGCGATTGCTGTGGACAAAGCATCGCCAAGAGGGTTACACTAACCAGGATTTTAATAAGACGGTCGAAGAGGTTTGCGGCACCTCGTTGGAAGACTGGCTCGACCGAGCTTTGTCCTCCACCGACGAACTTGATTACAACTCGCTGCTCGAGTGGTTCGGCCTACAATGGAAAGCTCGCGAGCCTGACAAAGACGCCTCGAAAGCAAAACAACCGTACGGAAACATTTTCGTAGGTTTGGAAGTTAAGCCTGATCAAGGCAAAGCCATGGTCGACCGGGTGATGCGAGACTCTCCCGCAAGCCAGGCCGGATTCAACGCTGGGGATGAACTGATCGGTCTGGATGGGTTCCGAATTTCGCCTGACGGTTGGTCCGAACGATTGAACGTCTATGAAGCCAACTCCGTTGTTCGTTGCTTGGTGTCCCGACGAGGGAAGTTGATCGAACTTGCGATGAAGCTTGAGCCTCAATCCGAATACGTTTGGTCACTCGTCCGAATCGCAAAGCCGTCGGAGACTCAGGAAGAACATTGGCGAAACTGGCTCAATCTATCTGCTCCGGAATCCGAATCCGAAGCCGAATCGGCGGAAAAGGCACTCGGTTTGGACAAGTGAAAAACGCCGACGTGCGAATTTCTAGGGAAATTCTCTTATTTCTAGAAAATAGTTGAACGGATCAACGATTCATTAGACACTAATGAATGCGTACCCCTCTACAAGTCCGGAATCAACTCCCATGAGACTCACCTTACGAACCTTGCTCGCATATCGGGATGGCGTCTTGGATCCACAAGACGCCACCGCCTTGGAATTGCGAATCAAGGATAGCTCGACCGCCCAAAAGATTTCCCAACGCATCGAAGAGGGGATGCGAAACCGTAAACTCGCCCCGATTCCAGTCGATGCTCGAGAATTTGGATTCGATGCCAACCTGGTGGCCGAGTATTTGGACGACACCATCCCGGTCGAAGTGCTCCCCGAGATGGAGCGGCGATCTTTGGAGAACAACGCTCTTTTAAGCGAAATCGGTAGTTGCCACCAAATCATTTCGCGAGCACTCTCCGTCCCTGTGTCCGTCCCAACCTCGCTCCGACAACGAATTCGTGAATTGCCCGCCAACCCCACGTCCAAGCTTGCACGTTCTCTCGACAAACACGGTAAAGTTCGCCGAGTGGATCGACCAAATGGCCATCCCGACGAGCCGAGCAGTCCATCGAATGGCTCACTGGCCGCATCTGGTTCGCTGAGGAAAAGGAATACGGAACTCAGAACGACCGGCATCGAATTGAGCGATGTCTTGGGAAAGCAGGTGCCGGAATACCTGATCGGCAGTGATCGAGGTTGGTGGAAACGGTTTGCATTGGCGGGCTGCTTGCTCATTGCGTTGGTGACCGTGGGAGCCATCGCGATTGGTCCTCTCGATCAGGTCCAACAGTTGTTGAATACAACCCAATCTACCGAGATCGCAACGGATAAAGGAGCCACCAGACAACAGGGGCTTCAGCCGTCGAACGGGGCCAATGCAACCAAAAACAAAGGCGCATCCGCCTCAGGTGGCGTACCCGAATCTGAGAACACCATCGATACAGCTTCGGAATCAAACCGTCCCTCCGATTCATTTCCTCATTCGACAATTCAAGAATCCTCATCCGCTCCCCCCGTCCCAATGCCTGAACCATTGACTCCGAGTTCCGATGTTGCAAAGGCAGAGCCATCGACAAAGAGTGCTCCTGGAATTCCACTTCGGGTTCAATGGTTACCAGAGGACAAGCCATCGGCGGAGTCGATCGTGATGTCCGAAATACGAGATACTTCAACTGGGGCCGTCCGTTGGAGAAGGCTCAGTTCAGGTGAGTACGTTTCGGCCGGGCAACGCATTCTTGTGCCCCCCGCTCAGCGAACGGAGTTGCGTGTGGAACCTGGCGTCCGCTGGCTTTGTGCCGGGGAAAACGATATCGACGTCCTCGCAAGCGATTCGTCGGCGAAAATTGGTTTGAAAGCTGGTAGAGCAATTTTGTTTGCAACACCTGATGCGAATAGCATCGACGTGGATTGCAATGGCCTGCTGATTGCCATTCGATTTCGGACCGCCGATGCAAGCTGCGGCTTAGAGGTAATTCAAAAGCTGCATCCTGCGAACGACAGCGAAATCGATTCGGGAAAGCTCTCTGTCGGAACGATGGTAAGGCTATTGGGCGTGCAGGGCGAGATTGACTTTTCCGCTCGCGGCCCCAAGGAACAAAATGATTCAGGATCGCTCAACGTCGGACAATATCAAGTTTGGAATCATGGTATCGCCAGCGAAAAACAAGAACTGAGCGAAGCCCCTTGGTGGCTTCGAACCAGTTACGAACAACACACCGATCGATTTGCAGCCGCCGATTTGCACAAAGCTTTATCGGTCCGCGATTCTGCAAGCGATGACGCATCCGTCGATACGGAACTGCTCAGACTGACCAAGAGTCGACGCAGCGAAACGGCAGCCCTCGCCGCCAGGACTCGCATCATGCAAGGGCACTTCGATGGGACCTTTACGCCGGATGGCTTTTTGAATCGCCGAGAACTTCATATCCATTGGAATGCAATTCTCAATCAAATGGTACAGTCGCTTGGGAGAGAGCAAAACCTAACTTCGTTCGTTGCATCCATGAAAGCAGAAACGCAGAGTCGGTTTCCGACGGTGATGTCGCTCCTCGTTCCCAAATCACAGCAACAGTTGATAGAGGGCGCGGACAAGCTCATCGTAGAATCATTGTCTAGTTCTTCGATGGACGAACGTGCGACCGCAATTTACCAATTGGAAAACATCACAGGAAAAACCCTTGGATACCATCCCGACAAAAACTCCGTCGAGTCGATTCAACTTTGGCGGAAGTTGCTTGGTAAAAGTGAAATTCGATTCCCCGAGTCTTCCAACCCCTAGAGTGATGATGAAATCAGCGCAAAGTACGTTTCGCATCGGCATCGTGTTTGCCATACTCCTCGGTTTTCAGGCCATGGTGGTAGCACAACCGGAGGTCGTCGTTCAAGGCGGAGGAACCGTTGCTCTGCAGTCAGCTCCAGGTGGTAGGCCGACCCCAGGAGGACCGCCACCAGGTGCGATGGCTCCACCCCAGGGTGCGAAACCGGACGCCAAACCGACAGCCAAAGACAAGGATGGTAAACCGATCGAAACGGCCCCTAGCGCTACGCCTCCCGGTCCAGCGTCGATCACGCGCAAGAGCGAACCGCCCGAAGCACCCAACAAACGTGAATTCGATGTCAAACCAGACGAGCTCGGGATGTTGCAATTCCAATTTCGCAATCAGGCGTGGCCCGACTTAATGCGATGGCTCGCAGAGGTGTCAAGCATGTCACTCGATTGGCAGGAGTTGCCCGGAGATTACCTAAATATCGCGACCCAACGCAAACATACTCTTGAGGAGGCTCGCGATCTCTTCAATCGGCACCTGCTTGCTCGCGGGTTCACCATGTTGGAGTTTGACGGCACAATTCAAGTGCTAAAAACGGCGGGCATCAATGCTGCGCTCGTACCCAAAACCGAGTTGTCGAAGCTCGCAGGCTTGCCCCCCAATCGCTTCGTTCGAGCTTCGTTTCCTCTTAATACGCTCATCGCAGCCGACGTTGTCAACGAACTGAAGCCGCTAATTAGCAGCAACGGCTCGCTCAATGCATTGGCGTCGACCAATCGACTCGAAGCCATGGATACAGCTGCAAATCTCTCCGAGTTGAATCGAATCCTCACCGAGGAACAGTCTCCAGCCGCAATGGCGAGCCTTGCACAAGAATTCGAATTGGAACATGTTCGAGCGATGGACGTACGTGAGCAATTGCTGCAGTTCCTTGGGTTGGAAACCAAAAAGGCACCCCCTACTCGCGAACAGCAAATGATGGAGATGCAACAGCAACAAGCGATGATGCAGATGCAGCAGCAACAACAGCAGCAAGGGGCAGCAGCCAACAAGCAGAAGCCTAAAGCGGAAATCTACATTGTGGCGAATGCTCGACGCAACAGTGTGATCGCTCATGCACCTCCCGACAAAATGGCTGTGATAGCCGCTTTCGTTCGTCGCGTCGACGTGCCGAATGAAAACGCTGATAGCCTCCAATTATTAGAAGCTCGCACACAAGTTTATCGATTGGTCTCGCTCGATCCTAAACAGCTTGTATCCACGTTGCTCGCGATGGACGCCATGGAGCCAGCCACGCGACTGGAGGTCGACGAAAAGAACAAAGCGATCATCGCCGTCGCTTCGTTGAGCGATCACTTTACCATCCGAAAGATGATCGAACGACTGGATGGCTCAGCTCGCGATGTCGATGTGATTCAATTGCGACGCCTACGAGCGGAGGACGTTGCTGGGACCATTAAGTTTTTGATGGGTAACGAAGAAAAGAAGGAGGACAATTCACGAGCCCGAAGTATGTTCTTTTATGATCCGTACGGCAGCATGAATAGCAAGAAAGATACCCAAACGGACGTCTTTCGTGTTGCCGCAAACTCTCAAGACAACCAAGTCTTGATCTGGGCAAACGAAGTGGAACGGGCGGAGGTTCGAAAGCTCCTTATCAAGCTAGGGGAATTGCCCCCAGACGGTGGCAATCAGACTCGTGTACGAGTCGTTGATGGCAATCGTTCTGACGAAACCAAAGCCTATCTAAAACGTCTTCAAGAGGCTTGGAGCAAGATTTCTCCCACGCCACTTGAGTTGCCTGAGGATTCACAGTTTGAGCCGCCAGACTCGAAGAAATCGCCGGCGATCGAAATCGACTCTGAAACCAAGAGCCCAGGCAAAGACTCAGACAAAACAGAAGCAGACAAAAAGAAACAGGCCGCCCTCGAACGGAGTATTTCCAATCAGGAATCCGGCAATCGCGACTTGCATTTGGCTATCCTTGGCATTCCCAACGGTTTATACACAGCCAATCATCGAGTCGACCCGCCGTCCGGAAATAACGACCTGACGGAAAAGTCACAACCTTCTCAGACGGAATCGGAAAAGCTCGCGACGGGGAATAGCGATCCAGCGGACGTTCCGCCGGAGAAGCCTGCCAGGGTCGTCAGGAACCCGGCCAACGAAACTCGAGACACGATCAAGAATCCACTAAACAGTCGCTCTTCTATTCGCATTTCGTTTGATGAACGAGGCAATTTGGTTTTGATGAGCGATGACACCGAAGCGTTGTCCAAGCTCGAGCAATTGATGATCGACAATGCTCCACCGCAGCGTGGTTACGAAGTTTACATCATCAAGAATTCGACGCCGAGCTGGATCAAGTGGAACTTGGAAGACTATTTCAAAGAAGAGAAAAAAGAACGAGGTGATTCCTTTTATCGCTGGTTGTTCGACGGCGAGTCGTCCGATAAAAAGGATGATCCGCAATTGGGAAAAAAACGCAAACTCAGATTTTTGTCCGACAACGACACCAAATCGCTTATCGTCATCGGAGCCGACGATGCGCAGCTTAAAACGATCGAAGAACTTATCCGACTTTGGGACGTTCCCGAAAAAACCAACAAGCAGAAGTTGCGATACAGCAAACTGGTACAAGTCGAATTCTCCAAGGCCGAAGGAATTGTGGAAGCCATCAAAGACGCGTATCGCGATTTGCTCAGCACCAATGACAAAGCATTCCAAAAGGAAAAAGAAGGGGCCGGCGCAAACGGCAAGGAACCTAAACGAAACGATTCCTCGGAATCGATTTTTGACGGTGGAATGAGTTATAGTTTTTCTGGTCGATTGTCCTTGGGCGTCGACAAGGCTACGAATTCGATCATTGTATCCGCTGAAGGCGAAGATCTGCTGACTCTAGTCAGCAATTTGATCAAGCAGTTGGATGAAGCGGCGAAACCCAATGGCTCTGTCGAGATCTTGAAGCTTGGGGGTGCCAACGCCCAGGCACTCGAAAAAGCACTTTCCGCTTGGACCAAAGCCAACAACGGCCAAGTCTTAGAAAACGATCCAAACCAACAACAATCCAATCAACAGCAAAAACAAAACCAGTTTCAAAACGGGACGCCACCCTCGAATTCGGATCGAGGGAGAAGCAAATCGTCCACTACACGTCGATGAGATACGCTGGTTCCTCCACGTGCTCAAGGCTGCGCTTGGTCAGTTTGAATGGAGCCGAAAGTTTCTGCAGGAGTCCTCTCTGCTCAAGCCATTCGCAGGCTGATTCCAAATGCCATGGGTATACCTCAGAATAGGCAAAGTGGTCGCTAATTTCCGACAAGGGAACCACGCGGTTCGACTTTTTAAGGAAACTCAGCAGTGGCTTAAGGTGCGCAACATAGTTCTGTGTCAGGTACTGTTCGATGCGATCAAGCGCCGAGTTCAACACTACGGGATTTACTCGGTCCGATAGAACGTCGAGATAGATCGTCTTGAAAAGGCTCGGATTGAACTCGATCGCTTGGTAGATAACGTCGTCCTCACATACTTGTCCAACGCGTACAATTTCCGTGTACGCCACACTGTGTGCCGCCCAAATAACTTCTTGACTTGCCAATTCGACATCCTTCTTGATTTCCAATCGCTTCTTTGCCTGACGATGCGCATGAATGGTCCAGGACGAAAACGCAAGCAACTCCCTCTCTTGATCCTTGATCGCCACCGTCTGCGCTTGTTCGAACCAATTCGCTATCGACGAGTCAGTACAGTAGACGATTTTGCGTTCTGCGAAAAAATTGCATGAGAATGCCGTCCTCGAAGCTCCTTCGACCATTTGCTTGAAACGGCTCCGAGGAATAATTTCGGCATGCATGTTTACGCCGTCCTCCACAAGGATTCGATGGATGCGTTCCTCATTTCCATCGCTCCTAAGCCGTCGCGTGACGCCATCGCTCTCGATGATCCAGAGACCGATCGATTCGCGATGCCAGATCGTATCCTCGGATAGACTGCCAACCAAGACAACCGCCAAGATGTATCGGTCCTCCGCTACGCGCGCGATCAAATGCTCCAGTGCAGTCTTGAATCGTTGTAGTTTGTCCGTTTCAGATTCCGCATTCATCGTGGTACTCCAATTCTGCTGATGATAACAATTTTTGCGCAACTTCTTCCTGAATTTCTTAGGTCACATACAAGATGTTCTGACTAGTTGACTCCCTACGGAGGCGACACTCTTTGGCAGGATCCTCGTGGTTGGAAGACACTCCCCCGAGCCGGAGTCCATTTTTCAAGACTTCGAGCCGTTGCAATAGACAAACTTTACGCGACTAGCCACCTCGATTCGTCAGAATCCAATCTCTCGCAATAAGTGCTTTCTATCCAGGGTGCCGTTGCCGATATCTAAAGCACTATGTTTTCCTTTAAGAAGCGGCACGTCGTGCTGGTCGGAATTCTTGCCGGGTTCGCGATCACATACCAAGACCAACTCAAGTCCGTGTGGCAACGGCTCGCTGTACCTTCGTTTCGTTTGGAAAAGGCAGCTGCCAACGCGGCGGCAACACCAACTTTTGCCTCAAATTCTTCGTTGAGCGATAACTATCCAACTGTTAATCCTTACCCAATCGCCAGTGATGAAAACTTAGGCCGAATGATCTCGGCGCGCACGTCTTCGTCAATTCCCCGGCCCGCCCAAGACAGTTCGCCTGTTCTACGCATTGCATCGTTTAACTTGCAAGCCTTTGGAGAATCGAAACTAAGGCAGTCGGCGGTGGCTGAAACGATCGTACGCATCCTACGACAATTCGATGTCGTGGCCCTACAACACATCCAGTCCAAACATCAAGCCGTGCTGCCTGAATTGGTCGAAAAACTGAATCAGTTGGATCGTCGATTCGAGTATTGCATCGGCCCTCGCGTCGGGTCCAATGGCAACCAGCAGCAGTTCGCGTTCGTTTTCGACACCGATCGAATCGAGACTGATCGCCAAATGCTCTACACGGTGGATGACCCGCAACGACTTGTAGAATTTGAACCGCTCGTCGGCTGGTTCCGGTCTAAGGCTGGTACGTTGGATACGGCCTTTACATTTTCGCTCGTCAATCTTCGCATCGATCCGTTGGACAGCGAGCGCGAATGGAAGCTGATTCCCGATTTGATTCGGAGTGTTCGTCAAGACGGTCGCAATGAGGACGATATCATACTCGTTGGTGATTTTGGCGGTTCCAATATCGAGATCGGTTCGTTGCAAAACATCGGCATGCTGTTTGCGCTAGAGGAAACCCCAACCACCGTTTCAGGTGAAGCGATGCTGGACAACATTTTGTTCCCGTCTCGAGCTACGGACGAATTCACCGGCAAATCGGGGGTCGTCGATTTTTTGCGGCAGGGGAATCTTTCGATAGATCAAGCATTGCAGGTGAGTTCGCATATGCCGATCTGGGCCGAATTCTTTGCCGTCGAGGGCGGTCGGTTCGGCTATATCGGTGACAAACCCTCGCGTTAGCCTACCGTACAGGGCATGGTAGGGTCGAACGACCTGTCACTAGTTATTTATCATCCTGCTGTTATCGTCGCTGGAATTCTTGAAAGCGAAATGGTTGTCCAGGTTACTCCCTTTTGACGGAACTAAAGATCCGCAAGTAGAGCGGCAAGATCCGAGTCCATTTCCGAGCTGCTCGCATTGCTCACTCCAGAAGAATCGTCAAGTGAAGCAAGAAGCGAGTCCAACTCGTCGGATTCCATTGACGGTTCAGCCACTGGTGCATTTGCCAGAGTATCCTCGGCAGGCACAGCGACTTCTGAGGGAAGCGGAGCAGGGATTGCGATCGGAGCTTCCATGGGAGCAAGTGCCGTTTCTGCTTGGATCGAGACTGGAGCCCAGGGGCCAGCAAGCGGTGCACCGAAAACAGAATGCATTCCGCCCAAGCGAATTTCGGATCGTCCCTGAATCGACAACGCTGGGATAACACCTTGTGACGTCACGTGCTGTGCCGTTCGAACATTGACAAGTCTTTCCGTGCAAGGCAACGCGACTTGATCACCATGTTCATCGTTGTAGTAATAAAACGGAATGTCGTCGACCGTTAGGACGGACCCAAGCTTCATGCCGGCCAACCCGTTATCGCGAAAGTTTTGTCCTATCAGCAAGCCTGCGATGAATGCAGAGTTTCCCCACAACATTCCAGAAAGTCCGCTTCGTTTCGTAAACTCCTCAAGCTTAAACGATTCGATTGGTTCTGTTTTTTTACCATAAGGCCAACGAAGCATAAAGCGAGGAGTTACGAGGCCCAAGTAAACAGTTTCAGGCAATTCCCGAAGCGATTGCCATGATTCTTTGACCAAAGGATGAACGTCTTCTGGACTGAGTTTCTTTAAAAAGGAACAATCAACCGACGCAAGGAACGGGGCGCCGGCTGAAGCGGCAATCTTTGCAACGCGCGCCAACAATTCTGCATGCGGTGGAATGTGTTCGAATACAAAATTGCACACGAACAGCGATAATGGCCCATGCGACGCATCTAACGAAGGAGCCTCAACCAACCAACGATACAGACCGGTCTCTTCCAATGAGGTGGAGGATGCAAGATCCGCCGCGAATTCAGCAGCATTGATGTCATAGAGAACGACCTCCAATTCATGATCTATCTCTAGCCGATGAATTAGCATATCCAAAGATCGCCAGAGCGATTCCATGGCTTGAAAATCCGGATGATGCAATAGGCGTCTCATCAGGTCCGACAGGGACTCGTCCACGGCCGCGAGCAACTCCGATTGGCCGTGCATCTCGGCAACCACATGTTCCCTAACGACGTCGCGAAGAAGTGTTTTTAGCTCGGGCGATTCGTACTCTCGAGATTCAAGTTGGATCAAATCGGCAAAACTCTCGATTCTCCCTCGAGGAATTGTGTTGCTCGACGAAGTTCGAGGCGTAGCAACCAGTCCCAGCTCAACGGGCGCGCCAGCAAGCGACTGTACCGCTGCGGCCGCCTTTGCAAAGGTTGCTGGGTCTTGAAGTCGTTGTCGCAAGCTAACAAGTTTCTCAAATAATGGAACATTGCGATAGAGTTGGTCCGGATGAAAGTCATCCATACACTTTATCGGTACTTCGATCATGGCCCCACTGTTCCCGGCGGGTAATCGAAGGCAAACTTCCAAACGCGAAAGAAGTGAATCAAGGTTCTCATGGTTAACCCGAAGAGGTTTCCGAGTCGCCAGAGCGTCACCTACGTCAACTCGTCCCGAATTCCCTTTTCCTGAAAAATCCCCAAGCACTGCAATACGAAAAGTCTTGCCTGGTTTCGATTGTTGTGGTTTTGCATTGAGCGACCCAAACTGAATCTTGTATTCCATTAAACGAAATCCTCCAGGACATTATCGACGAAGTAGAGGATCGCTATTCTACTGCTCCAAAGGTGCATTGGAAGGGAGCGTTTCGCCTAGCCCTAGCGTTTTCAAGAACTCTTCACTTGTCGGGGTAGTCTCTTCAGTTATTGGGGTGGGAGGAGGCTCGTTCGAGACGGTTGGTCTGTCCGATCGCACGGGCAAAGAGTAATCGGTCAGAGGCATCTCTGACATGACGTTGGGGCGAATTACCGGTCGCGTTGGCCGCACTCGATCCACAAAGGCGATGTTGTTGTACTCAAGAAGCGTCCCTTTCTCAAAATGAATGTTTTTCAACGCGATCATGTATCGAACGATCGCATCATAGTAACCGGTATCCGCTTGGGTAACACGGTTTTGCGAGTCGAGCATTTCATTTGTATTAACGCGGCTATTGTTCTCCTCCAAGTTACGAAGGATGGCAAGTTGTTCGTGTGCAGCCATGCGTTGGTTCATTGCAACATTTGCGATTTCAAACGCGCGTATTACTGAAGCGAAAGCATTGCTCACGTCATGAATCACTCGACGTTGTTTCTGGTCGAGAAGATCTTGATCGCGGGCGAGCTTTAATTGCGCATTCCTAACGTTGTTATAAGCTCTTCGGAATCCAACCGGCAGATTCATTTCCAAACCGAACTGCCACTCTTGAAACTGCCCTGACGTCATGCTTGCAACTGCATTGTCGAACTGGGCTGTGTTCGAGCCCCACAAATCATGTCCAAAGCCGCGTATCCTATACTGCGTCAGAATATCCATCTGAGGTAGAAGAGCATTCTTGCTGGCAATGAGTTCAAGCTGCCCTCGCTTGAGTTGCAGGTCTTGCTTTCTGAGTTCCGGGCGAAGTTGCAGTGACTCGCCGACAGCCTGCTGCCAGTCAAAGATGATTTTCACGAGGACTGGATCATGGACAGGTTTGAGCATGCGATCATCGTTGATTGGTAGATTCATCAGGAGTCGCAGTCGACGTTCTGCCGTATGCACACCTTCGGCACCTCGGAATGTCCCACCGCTGCTGCCGTTGTTCGTCCGCGTGCCATCCACCTCACGGCCAGTGAGGGCTTCTAACACTTGCGCTTCGAATCGATAGTACTGTTCCCGTGCCCTTGCTTCTTTTTCTCCAGACCCGGATTGCTGTTCTCGATAGACTCGCTCGACTCGCCACGTATTGAGAGCAGCGTCGCGGGCCGCGATCTTTGCTTCGAGATTTCGGTAGGCGAAATAGAGATCCCAATAGGCATTTTCGACATCACTAACCAGATCTCGCAAACCCATCTCGAAATCCAGAATACTCGAGTCCGCGTTGACTCTTGCAATGAGGATTCCATTATATGTTCCGGGGGTTGCGCCAGGGCCTGCGATGCGATTATAGTCGAGTCCACCTCCCCGGCCCAAGTGATGCCGAAACCCGGCTTCTAAGTTCGTCTGCCACGAGCTCCCAAACAAGTTGCTCGGTGCATTGTTGGCGTCGTAGCTGGTATTTTTTCGAGCAAAAAGTTCCGTCCCGTATGCGGTTGCTTTGGTGATCTCGCTTTGGAAAGTAATCAGGTCTTGCTGAAGAAGATTGGTGCCTCCACCGAGCAGCCGATTGTTGACAGGAAAGTCGTTTTTGTTGACGAAAGCTTTGGAGTTGAACTGAGCGTCGAATGCCGCCAGCGCAGCTTCGATTCCGACTCTCGGATCAGTCGATTGGATCGATGGATCATGGATCGTGGCGACGCTGTTGACGTTGCGTAACGAGCTACCTCCTAAGTCCTGCAGGACCTTGGACCGCTCGACGGCAATTTGCACCACTTCGGTCGGCGAGATAAGCCAGGCTTTCTTTTCGGGTGTTTGGAGAGAAAGCGGTTCCGAGAGTTGCTCTGCCGAAAGTTCCATGGATTGCGTCTCGTCCTCGGAAGGGCGGACATCGTTGAGTGGGCTAAACAACCCGATGGTTTCTCTTTGGAAAACATACTTGGCCGTTCGGGCTGCGCACCCGCCATAGCTTAAGACAAGCACAAAGATTAAGAGTGACTTCCGTACCGGTAGCATTAAGCGATCCGCACCCTGAACTTGTAACTGGCAAATCCCGGCCAAACGTCCACCAAAGGAGACGCTCCCAAAAACCGAATAACGCAAGTTTTATCGGACTAGTGGTTCGAACGCAGTTAACGATATAATCGCTACAGGACGGAAAAACCGCCAATTCAAGTATCGGTCAAATCCTTCTGGAGGGACTGGGGGGGTTGGGTTAATTGGGTCAAGAGTGGCTAGATGACAAATCGGATGTTCGCGGGTGAAACGCTGGATACGTTGCTTGATGAACTGACTGATCTGGCGTTGAGCTCGCCTCTTTCCGGAACTTTTTTTCAATCGATACTCGAGGCAGCCATCAAAGCGACCAGCGCCCGCGCGGGGGCGATTTGGAGTGTGGCAGACATAAATTACCGTCTTGAGCAAGAAATCGGATTGGTTCGATTGGGAATCGGCTCGAATTCCCAACTTCAAGCCCTGCATGAAGATGCTCTAGAATGCGCGACCAAAGGCCAGATTGCAATGAACGCTGCGCCCGACGTAACTCAGCGAAGTTACGAAGGAAGGATGTATCGCTTTTTTGGTTGTCGCGATCACGATTTCACCTACTTGGTCATTGAACTGGTGCACGATGAAAATGCGGTGGACCAGGCCGATCACGGCTTGGTAGCACGATTTATGGCCGCATTGAGCGAAATCGCAAGAGACTTTCGAAATGCGCAGGCTCTCCAACGCCTCCAGCATGAAGACAAGTTGTGGGGCGATTTCAAATCGATACTTCCCAATTTGCATTCAAGCATCCACCTGGACGAATCCGCCTACAAAATCGCCAACGAAGGTCGCAAGTTTCTTCAATGTGATCGACTAAGCGTCGCACGCATTGATCGAGACAAAGCATCGATCATCGCGGTCAGCGGTGTCGCAACAGTCGAAAAACGCGCCAAGCAAGTTCGTGAATTGCAGTCGCTTGTGGCGATCGTAGCTCGAAGCGGCAATCCTCTTCGGCACCCTTCGAATGAGATCGAAGCACCACAGTTGTCCGATGGCCTACAACGCTACCTGGATGCATCGCATTGCGAACGGATTTGGGTTTGTTTGATATTTGACATCCGATCCAATTCGGAACATCTACCGTCAAGTGGCCAACGTTGTATTGGAGCACTGATCATTGAGGACTTTGAGGTAAAGAACGCTCCCGATCTTGCGCAACGTTCCGAGCTGCTTCTTCAGCATGCAGGACTCTCGCTCCAGAATGCGTTGCAATACGACCGATTAGCCTTTCGGCGTCTAAGCGAGTCATTGCAGGGATGGGATTCTATCTTTCAAAAGTTTCGCCTGAAATTGATCGGAGGTTGCGCAGCTGCATGCATTGGTTTTTTTCTAGCGATCGTCATCCCCTCGGACCTCAATATCGATGCCAAAGGGACGATTCAACCTATCGCGATGCGGCACCTATATGCTCCCGCAAACGGAGAGGTTGTGCAGATTCACACCACGCATCAGAGCAAGGTCCAAGAGGGTGCCTTGCTGTTAGAAATCAGAAGTCGCGAACTCGAACTACGAAAGGAAGAATTGCTTACGCTGTGTGCCACAACACAAGAGAAGTTACGTAGTATCGAAGTTGCGAGATTGCAAAATAGAAAAACAAGCACTCCCGAATCGATGAGTTCAGGAGAGCTCTCTGCCACCGAACGGGAACTTCGCGAGGTCATGGCAAGTCAGCAGGAGCAATTATTGATCCTCAACGATATGCTCGTGTCGCTGCAGCTTAGGAGCCCAGTGAACGGCCAGGTGATCAGTTGGAATCCAATCGAAACACTGGAACATCGACCTGTGCAACAAGGTCAAAAACTCATCAGCGTTGCAGAGCTGGACGGTGCTGGAAAACTGCAATTAAGGGTGTTGGACGAAGACACTCGACATGTCATCAAGGCCTATCGCAGGGGAGAAGGTACATTACGAGTAACATTTGCGATTGCAAGTGATCCTGGCGTAAAGCGTTCTGCAGTTGTGCATCGAATAGGCACCACCATCGAAACCGTGTCGGAAGACGGTGCGACTCTTCGAATCGATGCAACTGTAGCCGCCGCCGAAATGGCAAACGTTCGTCCTGGTGCGACGGTCAATGCCAGGATCCATTGCGGCAGAGCATGCGTTGGCTATGTTTGGACTCGTCGTTTTTGGGACTTTATGCTTTTTCATTTTTTGTAACCTTCAACGGCTTAGCGAGGACGAGATGTCAATGGCCATTTTCAATCGTTGGAAGAGGGGTTCAAGTGTCAGGGAAGGTTTCCCTGCTATCGCTGCAACGATTGTCGCCCCAATCGCCTTGCTCGGCGCCTGCATGGCTCACGCTATAGCATTCGATGGAACAGAAATCACTGTGAATCCGGTGTTGCTCAAAGTCATCGAAGAAGTCGATGTTCCTGCGATCCAAGAAGGAACTGTTTTGGCAATCCAGGTCACAGAGGGAGAGGTTGTCCAAGTCGGACAGACGCTGATGCGACTCGACGATCAGCGGGCTCGATTAAAACAACAGCAAGCTGAATTGGAATATAGGATTGCCGCCAAAAAAGCGGGCAACCGATCGGGCATTTTGCTTGCCGAGATCGAATCACGCGTTACCCAGTCGAGCTTGCAACGTGCATTGGAGTCGCGAAAACGATTTCCAGATACCCCTTCGCAGGCGGAGGTTGACGAGATTGAGTTGCGTATTGCACATGCAAAGCAGCACCTAGAACAAGCCACTCAGGAATTTCAATTGGCAGAATTGGCCAAAGAACTCTCCGACAAGAACCTTGCATTGGCGACCTTTGAGGTGGACCGACACCATATCAAGGCTCCGATTCAAGGTGCGGTTACTGAAATCATCGCCCGCAAAGGAGAATGGGTACGACCTGGCGAACCTCTCGTGCGCGTCATGCGCGTGAATCGACTGAGGGTGGAGGGTTTTTTGAAACGGGACGCCGTCTCCCCAACGCTGTTGGAGCGAACCGTGACGATCATCGTCGAAGGGGGTGCAGGAGAGAGCGAGCGTCACGTCGGAAAAATCGTTTTCATTAGTCCAGTGGTTGAATCCAATGACCGCACGCAAAGGATCGTTGCGGAAGTCGACAACTCCAAGGGACATCTGGGACCTGGCATGCGCGCAAAAATGATCATTCACGCCCGTTGATTTCCTCGCAGCCAACTGGATCCCCTCATGCTCGATCTTTCACCCACGCAACATTTTGCTTCAAGTGATCGGCCAATTGCCTTACGCATGCGGCCAGATTTGATTGTTCGCGAAAGGAGAATTGGCGAAAAAACATACTTCATCGTCAAGGATCCGATTCGACTCTCGCATCATCAACTTTGGGAAGAAGAATTTCGTCTGTTGCAGATGCTAGACGGAAAAGCAACTATTGGCTCCATGAAGGAGGCATTCAGGACGCGATACAAGGGCTCAAGATTGGATTCTCGACGGCTCCAAATTTTGCACGGCCAGTTTCACCGAAATGGACTTGTTCTCTCCGAGGGCAGCGGACAGGCAGATGTGTTGCAGCGCAGAAACAAGCGATCGCAATCGCTTGTTCGATGGAGCCGTTTCCGCGATTGGATGTGTATTCGATTTCGGGGCATCAATCCCGACCGCGTTCTCGAGTATTTGGATCAACGGATCGGCTGGTGCTTTCAATTACCCGTCGTTATTGGGTTCACCTGTTTCATTTTTTTTTCGCTTCTATTCTTGGCGGGGCAGGGCGCAAGCGTCCTATCGAGTATGCCGACCATCAACGAATACTTGAACGCGAATACCGTTGTCTTGCTCTACATCACGTTCAGTGCACTCAAGGTGATACATGAAATCGGTCATGGAATGGCATGCAAACATTTCGGTGGTGAATGCAATGAAATGGGCCTTATGTTCCTGATCTTTACGCCGTGTCTGTACTGCGACGTTACTGACTCGTGGATGGTCGCAAGCAAGTGGAGGCGTGCGATGATCGCATCGGCGGGGGTCTGGTTTGAGCTGATAGCCGCTTCGATTTGTATGTGGATATGGTGGTTCAGTAATCCTGGAGTCATCCATAGCCTTTGCTTTCACGCGATGCTTGTCGGTAGCGTAGGAACCCTTGTCTTCAATGGAAATCCGTTGCTGAAGTATGATGCATACTTTGTACTTTCGGATTTACTGGACCGACCCAACCTTTCCCAGCAATCCAAAAAAGTGGTGTCGAACGGGTTTGCTCGTTTCTACTTTCGTCAGGTTCCGACAGCGATAGTAGATTACAGCGGTCGAGGCAATCGGTTTTTGTGGACTTACGGCTTGCTTTCCGGGCTCTATAGGTGGGTTCTGCGTTTCGTTATTCTCTTGATTATTTACAAATTGTTTCAAGTATTCCGACTGGAATGGGTCGGCCTTTCGATCGTCCTTTGTGCGTTTGCGGGTATGTTCTTCTCGATTTCTAAAGCACTTGAGAAGCTTCTGTCGGTGCCTGGCCGACTTGGCAATCTAAGGAAAGGGCGAGCGGCTATTTCCATATTGACTGCGATTGCACTTCTCGCCGCTTTGGTTTGGCTTCCGTTGCCCGCGAGTTTGAATTCTCCAGTCTTCTTGGAGGTCAAGGATGCGAGGTCCGTCGTTGTCTTGGTAGATGGTAGGCTGCTACGTAGCCAAGTCGAGGGTGCCATGGTCCATTCGGGAGATGAGATCGCCATGCTCGTCTCAAAAGAACTTGAGCTCAGTTTGGCTTCCCGACGTGGAGAATTGTCACGCCAACGCGCACGTTTAACGGGTCTTGAGTCTCGACGTGCAGAAGACACATTCGTTGCCGCGAGGATCCCAGCAGTTCAAGAAGCGATCGCTGGGTTGGAACTCGAGGTGCAGCGATTGAAGTCCGATTTCGAGCAATTAACTTTGCGTGCACCGATGGATGGAAAAATCCTTGCTCCTCTTACGACCAAAGAATCCATCAATCCGAACGAGGTGCCCGTCTGGAGTGGAACACCTTTGGACGGAGAGAATATAGGATGTGTTTTGCTTCGTGGAACCACCTATTGCCAGATTGGCAACACCGAGAACTTTCAAGGTATCGCTTATTTGTCTCAGGGGCAGGTGGAACTCGTACGACCTGGCCAAACGGTGACAATCAAATCGAAGACAATACCCAACGTTTCATTTCGAGGATTCGTTGCCGAGGTGGGGACAACTAGCAACCAAGAGCTTCCTCCGGAAATTGCCAGGTCTGGCATAGTTCCCAATCGAACGAATAACGTCGGGCGTTTCGAGTCGACGGAACCGCTGTTTGCGGCGAGGATTGAGCTCGCTCCAGATTCGCTTCAGGGAAGCGAGATGATTCCATTGCATCATTCCATTGGAACGGTGACAATTCAGGTGGATTCGCAATCCATTGGGACGCGTATCGCGAGATTCGTATACAGTACTTTTGCGATTGATCCTACGGTACAACGAAAAGCAAGCCTGTAACCGCTCCTGCTTGTACCACCATGGGCTTCCACTGGAGAGGTTGAAGTTCCCGGACTTTCGGGGCTCCCCAGCCCGCTTCATACGGCCATTTGAATGTATACGTTTGACTAGGATGATGCACTGCCATCGCGTAGGGCAATGACGGAATCGTGGCAAAGAAACGAGCTCCGGAAAGCGCTGGCTGCAAAGGGCCGCATCCGCGACCGTAACGCTCAAGATTTACTTCTTCAAAGTAGAGTGGCTGATAAGGAACTAGTTCATCGTTACTGTGACGATGTTCAAAAATAGTCGGATCGAGCATCTCCGTGGACGCCGCCGCCTGAACGACAGGGAGTTCCCCGAGTGCCTTTTGGGCAAGATTTTCGGGTAAAACATTGCTGCCCCCCTTTGGTTTTGACCGCAAGTCAATGCTAACTTGGCCTATCGGGCGTTGTGGTGGCAAGAAGTTCGACGACCGCTTACTGGCTGCTTCGTCCTTAGAGGCTGTCTCTATTTTTTTGGGTGGCGGAATTCGTTCCGGTTCCACGCCTTGAGTCATTGCGTTGGACGGAGCTCCGATCAATGTCGATGGAGTGGTCACCGATGCCCGTGGCGCAGGGGCTAGCAATCCGACAAAGTTTGGCTCCACCGCGACTTGAACCGCATGCGAAATAGTATGTACTTGCGCATGCAGATTGCACGAAAAAGACGCAAAAATCCCTAAAGAAAATGATTGGAATAGACGCAAGGGCACGTGCCTTGCCCTGTCCGGCATCACGGTGCGACATCGTTCGAGAGTTGGTGCAACGTCCATGTCAACAATCATCCTTGATTAAACAAGAAATCCCTCGATTTTAGGCGCAAGCCATCCATAGCTTGAACCATCTCAGTCGTCGAACTACTGGTTCGAAAGAAGTCACGTTTTAGGAGTAATGTGCTATTATTGTTTCAATTGTTCCCATCTGAATAACTGGAAAAACCATACGCCTTAAAACTGTAACAGGCAGACTTTGCGTCGATACGACTTTACGTTTTGACCGCAGAATGTCGAAAATAAGGTTTATGCTGCGCGAAATCGGTGTGGTGAAAGATTCCGGCCGACGGCATTTGCCATGCAAAATAATTTCGCGTTCCCTGCAAAATCCATTTATCCGCCACTGTTGTTTTTGAACCCGCAAAACCATTTCACGAATGAGCGTTACGATGGCTACCCTTTTAGAGTGGCTTAAGAGCACAGTCGCAAGTTTCTTTGCGCAAGAGAGCGATTCCGAGCGCAGAGAACGAGAACTCTTTCCGCGAGTTTATGATTCGCAATTGGAAGATCGGCGTGTACTCAACGCTGGTGCCGTCATTTCTGCGATCGACTTGGTTGCGATTCGATTTGATGCAGGGTCTGCCGCCAACGACGGAGCCGCAGACAAATTTGAGTTGACTCGTTTGGACTCAACTGGTGCGGCGAACCAAATTGCTGTTTCCATCAATGACCAGCGCGTGTGGCAAGGGTTTGCCTCAGAACTGCAGTCTATACGTTTTGATGGCTCGAATGACGCAGACCAATTCTTCATTGATCCAACCATTCAGCTTCCAACCGGAATCATCATCGATGGGCGGGCAGCGGCCTCTGGTCCGCAAGCTCTCGGATCAGGCGACATCGTAGTACTTGCAACCGTGTCCGAATACCAGTTTGATGAAGTCACCTATCAATCGACCGATTACCTAACCCAAATCCGCATTGCTTTCCCATCGCAGCCTTCGAGTTCTTTGATTCAGGTGCACAACGTGGAAACCATCGAGGACCTAACTCTCGCATCGGAACGGACGATCACAATCGGCTCCGCGGGTGACTCCTATGTATTGCGAGACTCAAATGATTCGTTGCTGCCGAGCGAACATCCCTTGATTCAATTCGATAGCGCAGAAACTCGAATTGAATTCGCCGTTCCAACGACTTGCCTGACAATCGACATGCAGACGACAACTGCTAACCGAAACTCGATCCTGGTCGAAACAACCAGCCTAGGGGGCCTGGAGCAGCTACGAGTCGTGGGAAGCGATTCTGACGTGATTCGACAGAAAGGAAACTTAACAATTGGGCGATCGCTGACCATGATGGCTGGGACGATCAATATTGATGGGTCAATTTCCTCGGGTTCGTCAGGCGAATTGAGATTGGATGCCGGGTCAGGCGTTCTGACGGTAAACGGGAACCTCAGTAGTCGTGGGGATGAGTCGCATCGAGGCGGAAACATCGTGCTTGCGGGAGACCAGGTAAGTTTGTTGGGGTGGACAAGAGTTGATGTTTCTGGCGGAGTGGGGGGTGGGCAAATACGAGTTGGCGGTGGTTTTCAGGGTAAGGACGCTAGCGTCCGTAAC
>JBEBHM010000181.1:0-12731 GCA_040080875.1 Pirellula sp. | reverse complement strand
TCAGCGCTTCAGATTGAAGAGTGGGACAGACTCGTAGCCGCGATTGGCAAAACGGATTACTTATAAATCGCGGCTCGCGCCCGCGGCTCAGGTTGAACGAATGTTGAACGAATGCGACTATGGGAAAACAAACTCGCTGACTTGTTCGCCGCTCACCTTATGGTGACGAATGGTAAGCAAGGGTTTTGCCGCGGTAGAGTGAGTCAACGAACCGCTTAAGAATCCGCCTTCGACCCGAAGGAATCGGTGCGCGGGACGCACGTCCCCTTCCTTCCAACCGATTTGGTGCTTTTCGCTCCCTGGTCCACAGCCAAACTCCCACAACTTGCTCGTCGGGTCGACCGAAGCGTACTGCCAATGACGATCGCCGCAAAATACGACAACACCGCTGTAGCCGCTCAAGAACTTTCGCAATTCCAAGCCTTCATGTTCGAAGACTTCGTTGGCATGGTTGTCCCGCTTGTTGTCTCGATCCGGTCCCACAATCGGAGTCGGACTGAATACCAATTTATATTTTGCTTCGGAATCTTTGATCGTTTGTTTGAGCCAAGCCTTTTGTTCCGACCCCAAAATGGTCTTGTCCGGTCCGTCCGGCATACGATTGGAACTGCGATAGTCCCGCCCTTCAAGGAACCAGACCTGGATTTCCTTGCCCCATCGAATTGTCTTGTAGCGAGGCGAATGCGTAGGAAATTGCTCCTCGTTAAAGAGTTTGACACCTTGCTCAAAGGTGACCGCGCCAAATCGTTGCCCAGCCCAACAGTCATCTTTGAGAGTGTCGTGATCGTCCTTCAAGAAATAGGTCGAACGATTCGTGTAAAAGGCTCGGTTGTTCGGCAAAGAGAAGATTCGAGCCCACTTGAAACGCATCAAATCGATGGTCCATCCCCACGGTTTCTCATGATCGTAATATTCGATGTCACCTGCATGCACAACAAAGTTAGGATTGATCGACTGCATCGCTCGATAGATTTTATGACCAAGTTGGCCATCATCCCGGCGCGGAAAGTCGTGACACGTTGTCATGCAAAATACGAGATCATTTTCGTTGTCGGCGGCGTACGCTGTTTGGAAAGTTCCTCGACGCACGCTGGTGATCTTGTTCGAGCCCACAGGGCGAGCTTCCACGATGGCACCGTATTCTGTTCCAGGCTCAAGATTTTTGAGTTGCCATTGGTGTGTAAAGTCATGCTCAGCGACTGTCTTGGACCAATCCGTGGAGACCATGGTATACCGTTTGAGCACGGGAAAATAAGTCAATCGCACTTCACCTGGCGCGCCCGGGCAGGCCCCGAGCATTTCGGTCAACCGAGTCCCCGATGGGACCTGAGCGCTGGTTAATTCAATTTCGTTCGAAGACTGCGCAAGTCGTGTTTGCTCGTCTTTGGAAACGGCGTTGAAATCGGGACCATCGATGACCATGTCGGCACGCGCAGTTGTCCGCGTCCAAAGGACGATCGAGGATTGGTCGGCCCAACTGTTTCGCATCCAGTTTCCGAGCTGTGGTGCGGAGGGCGTATAAGCTGGTTCGGCAGTTGGTTCAGCAAGCGCCTTCAACCGGAAATCTTTAAAGGCTGCCGTTCCACCATGGTCGGTCAACATGATGCGGTCACCATCGCGAGGATGCGCAAAACCCTCGTGCCCATAAAATTTGCTGCGAGCAATAATCGCATCCCAGTCCGGTCCCTGCGCGTTCGCTTTGGAAACTAGGACTCCATTGAGATAGTGCTCTAACGACTTGCCCTGCGCCACAATTTTGGCTTCGTTCCACTGGCCGGCAGGTTTGAGCGGTTTGTCCAAACGCGGGGGAACGAGATCATATAACGATGCGGTCGATCCCTTGTCGAGCTGTGCAAGAGGGATCTTTTCGTCGATCATTTGGTACTCTATTCCAAGCCATAATTCGCCGAACTTGCGAACTCGATACTTGAGCCCAGAATTCGTCCCTGGACTTACCCGCCATTGGAAAGTTAATTCGAAGTGCTGAGGCATCGGCGGACTCAACAACGTGGCGTTGCCTTCTCTGGATTTGACTAAACGCACTTCACCATTTGCGAACTCCCAACTCTCGGTGACTGGGCGGCCATCTTGGGAGTGCCAAAAAGTTTCACTGGTCCATTCCAAATCCGCGACTGTCGTTTGCTTATCCGGCTCAGTGGAATATGCCCATGCGTGTACGGCGAGTGATAGTGTGACGCAGGTTGCAATGCATGATTTCTGGCTATTAGAAAACATCGGACGCTCCGAAAGGTGAGGAATGTGTGCAACCAAGATTTTACCGCAAGAAATTTCTGTTCGGAGGCTTGTCCGAAAATTTGAGGCACGCGAGTTGGCCAACACCGCGATCTGGTACCTGGCTCTTTCTGGTCTATCTGGTTCCTGGCCATCTGGTCTATCTGGTTCCTGGCTCAGCCTGGAATCAGATGCATTGCAGGCTCTGCCTGCCGGCGCGCCAAAAGAGACGGCGACTCGCGAGGCGGACCTTCCAAGTCAGTGCGTTCCAGGCAGAGCCTGTGAACGAGCGTAACGAGTGTGTTGTAGATGTCGAGTACGTTCAGGCGGTCTTTCGTTCCATCCATAGTGGTGTTGCGATAAACCAACCGATCGTCCCTATCCAGGCTGTGAGCTTCACAGCGTCGTGACTAACCATGCCACCCAAGAACAGGAACGAGGGGACAATCGTTGCGAGCAACGCCAAGAGCGAAACTATTTTGAATGTATGGTTCATATACATAAGCTTTTCCATCTTTCCTTGGTTATTCCCCATTAGTTTGTCGCAGCTTAATTCTGGGGTAGTGGATCTTGTCAAAGATCCTGCAGCATGGGGATCTTTGACAGACAAGATCCACTACGCGCAGCTCCAGCATTTAGTGATTGTTGCGTGGGCCGACCTGCGTCCACTTGCTTAGCGCCAGATAAAGTACACCGCATGAGATCCAAGCGGGAATGACCGCGTAGGCCGCGAACAACCCTTGATAAAAGATCAAATATAAACCGATCGAGACCGGTAGAGCCCACGCGATGAGCACCGCAAAATTGATTGGTATCTTTGTCTTGTTCGCGTATTCGTCCTGCAAACCGAACCGCTTCATCAAGTAATAATCGACAAACAAAATAGCGCCCATTGGCCCAAGAACTGTTCCGTACGTACCCACGAAATCGAGCAGCTTGGCCGAGAGGTTTGGAAACGCTCCCGCCAACGTTGCAACCGCTCCCGCCAAAAGCGTCATGACCGTTACCGAACTCTTGGGCAAAACACCTTGAAAGGCGAGGCCCGCCCGATAGATGGTTGGATTGGCGGTTGTCCAACCGGCAATGACGACGCAAACAATGCCAGTCCAACCTAACGTCTGAAATGCAAGCAATCCTGGGTTGGCCGAAACTCGTCCATCGGATCCAACGGCAGCCTCGGGCTGAACTTGAATGAGCGCGGCCATCATCAAGCCAGCGGCGATCCAAGCCATGTAGTGGCCAAGGAACATGCCAATCGAAGGAGCCCAGCCAGCCGATTTCGACTTGGCAAACCGAAAGATCGAAAGGTCTGCCATTCCGAAGTGCATGGCACCATTGCATAACCAAGCAAAGATGACGATTTGCCAAAAGCCGAACGATTGCGCCCCGTTACGTTGCTGAACAAACGCGATCGCGTCGGTCCAGAATCGACCTTCATTGATCTCCGAGAAGCTGTTCGCGCCGACTTGTCCGAGCGAGATGATGCCGCAAACCCCAAAGACCCCTAACATCCACGGGGCGGAAATATTTGCGACCTTTGCGACCATTTCATATCCGGCCGCAGCCACGACGGCCATCATGATGCCGACAACGATTACCAACGCTGTGAAGCTATTGTCGCCAAAACCAAAGGTTGACGTTGGAACGCTGTAGAGAATGCCAAATGGAACACCGATAGCGCTCGCCGAAACGGTCACCATCGCGCCGGCTAAAAAACAAAATAACAAGCCGTTGGTGAAATTGTAGACTTTAACGAGGCTGCCTCCAGCTATTCTCTCTAGCTGATAATAAAGGGTCATTCGCTTGGCCATGGCGATGGGTGTTACCAAGTATCGCCAAGTCAAGACTGCCAGCATGTTGCCAACGAACAGTCCAACCACGAGATCGAGCAAGCTGGCACCGGCCGACAAAAACAGCGGTCCAATCATGAACTCCGTTCCGGCTGCATGCTCGCCGGCGTACATCCCCCAGAATTTGCTGTTTCCCAGCAATGCGTGGTTTGGGACCGGCTCGCGCTCGTACTCACCGCCAGAGCTTCGTTCGGTCGATTGCTGTTCTGCTGCCATGTTCGATTATTTCGTCACAGAGTTGAAAAGTGGGGAGCTTCGATGAACTAGCACGTCGGCCTCATAACTCTGGACAGACGATAGCCACTGCATACCAACTGGTACGTCATTTGTCTGACAATAGTAATCCCAAATCGCACCGAAGGGCATCGACTTGAGTTCTTCCATCAGTGCCAGCCGCAGCGTGTAGTTTCCATCGATGTCGCATCGTTTTAGCAGGGACGTCGGTTCGAGCAATGCCGCCAAGAGCGCTTTGAGCGAGTTTCGAGTTCCGATAACCCAAGCCGCAATGCGGTTGATGCTAGCATCAAAGAAGTCCAGCCCGATGTGTACTCGACTAAGGAAATCCCCTCGTACAATCTCTTGCATGATGGCTTGCAACTCGTCGGAGTAAGTAACCACGTGATCGCTGTCCCAGCGAACTCCCCGACTCACGTGCAAGAGGAGCTCCGGTACATAGAGCAACGTTGACGAAATTTTGTCGGCGATGCCTTCGGTTGGATGGAAGTGCCCAGCATCGAGACATAATAGCTTGTTTCGAGTTGTCGCATACCCAAGATAGAATTCGTGCGAGCCAACCACGTAGCTTTCGGAGCCTATGCCAAATAGTTTGGCTTCGACGGCATCCAAAACATGTTGCGGATCAAGCTCCTCCTCAAAAAGAGAATCCAGCGAATGCATCAATCGTTCGCGAGGGGCATGCCGATCTGCCGGAGAATCTTTCATGCCGTCTGGGATCCATACGTTATTGATCGATGGATTGCCTTGAGATTTTCCGAAAGCCACTGCAATATGTCGGCAGGCTTTGCCATGATCGATCCAAAAGCGACGGATGGCGGAATCGGAATGCGAAAGGGTAAACCCATCCGCTGCCTTCGCATGCGAAAAATAGCTAGGATTGAAGTCGATCGAAAGGGAATGTTCGCGTGCCCAATCGATCCAGCCTTGAAAGTGATTCGGTTCAATTTCATCCCTCTCGACTGGTCTTTCAAACTCACCATAGAGTGCGTGCAAGTTCAAACGGTGCTTACCGGGTATGAGCGAGTAGGCAAGTTCTAGATCGGAGCGAAGCTCGTCCGGCGTCCTTGCTCGGCCAGGGTAATTGCCTGTAACAGCTAGCCCGTTGCCGAGTGCTCCGGCTCCACCCTCGAATCCAACGACATCGTCACCTTGCCAACAGTGCATCGAAATCGAAATGGTACTTAGTCGCTGGAGGGCGGCATGGACATCGACGCCGAGCTCAGCATAACGCTGTCTCGCAAGCTCGAACGCTTGATGGATGGGAGTTGTCATGTGCGTTGCTCATGCTTTCGGGGCCGACCTCGCGGTCGGAGGGTTGACTCTAAATTCATCTTGACGGCGGTGCGCTGAACCCACTCGTCCGACCCAAATGGAGCTCCACGTTGAATGGAACGTTCGATTCGATCGATTTTATCCGAATCCATTTCCATTTTGATGCGACGGTCCCAATCGTTCGGAAGCGCGACCGGTGGGGTCGATAGAAACTGTCCGTTCGATGGCTGATGGCTCATCGCAACTCGCCGGTACGCGCTGGACCATCTCCATTCTGTCGCAGAAGTTTGTCGAGTTCGGATCGGGCTGGATTCGACATACTGCAACACATCCAGCAATGGTACGTCGTCTTGAACAGGAAATGACTTGAACCGGCGTTCGTAGAGACCTCCTGTTGTGGATCTCCGAGGCTTGGCATGCCATCTTGCCGAATGCGTA
Source organism: Pirellula sp. (assembly GCA_040080875.1). Lineage (GTDB taxonomy): Bacteria > Planctomycetota > Planctomycetia > Pirellulales > Pirellulaceae > JBKCUI01. The sequence continues at coordinate 6,702 of JBEBHM010000181.1, read as the reverse complement.
ATGGTGATCCAAGCGATCAGCCGCGATAGATCACCGTCTCGCCGCGGCACGAGAACTAGATTCCAGTGGTTTTGGAGACAGCAGTAGGCGAGAATACGCGGCTCGAAACGTTGCGTCGCTTCCGACAACACGGATTCAAAGTCCTCGTAGTCTTGATCGGAACGGAAAATTCCTTTGGGCTGAATCCCTTGGCACAAGACGTGATAAACGTACCCACCAAGACTTGTTCGAAGAGGTCGCCCCATGCCAATCCTTAAGTCCTAATTCCATTGAGGATCGATTGGACAATCCGAAATTTTATCGTCGGAGGCAAGGATATTTTGACCTATCCGTCGAACTAAGTTTTCCCAAATATCCGTATCGTCACTTAGCACCAAATCGGCATCGATGTCGGAAACGAGCCAGCTTCCGGTTTCTAATTCGTCTTCCAATTGACCGGGGCCCCAACCTGCGAATCCATCGAACAGTTTTAGCCTCGCATCTGGAATGACAAATAGTTTCTTGAGTTCATCCTGGTTGCCGCAAAGCTTTAGTCCATCCACGCACTCTTCGCCGCCGATTTCAGGACAATCGTGAAGTGCGACCAAGGGGCCATCGACTGGCCCGCCGCAATACAAAGGTCCACGGTGCGAACATTTTAAGTCACAGACGATCGAAACCACCTTTTCCAACGTGAAATCGGTTGGCCGATTAAGAATCAATCCAAAGGCATGATCGTCGTTGTGACGCACGAGGTATACGACGGCGCGATAGAAATTTGGATCCTCCATGAAGGGTGATGCGAGCAAGCAGTTTCCTTGAAGTGATCTTGGCATTGGAGTCCAGTCCTCTTCCAGCACAAATTACCTACGAGTCGACCCATTGCGGTGCAATGGGAGATTCTGTCTGCAATCTTACCATTTGTTGATACAGTCCGGGTTGGTCTAGAAGCTCCAAGTGCGTACCTCTTTGAACGATTTGGCCATCATCCAAGACGAGGATCTGATCTGCGTGCACGATCGTACTTAGCCTGTGTGCGATCACGAACGCCGTCCGTTGCTCGAGCAATCGGGCCAAGCTGCGTTGGATGAGTCGTTCGCTTTCGCTATCTAAATTGCTGGTGGCTTCGTCCAAAATGAGAATCTTGGGATCGGCCAAGAGCGCCCGTGCGATGGCTAGTCGTTGTCTTTGTCCACCGCTTAGTTTGAAACCTCGCTCCCCTATCAGGGTTTGATACCCTTTTGGCGATTTTTCGATGAACTCATCAGCCGCCGCCGACTTGGCCGCTGCGATGATTTCTTCCAAAGATGCGCCGCGGCGTCCATAAGCAATATTTTCGGCAATGGTCCCATCGAACAGAAACACATCTTGCTCGACCACCCCCAACAGCTGACGGTAGCTATGCAATTGAATATCTTTCAAATCCACGCCGTCGATCAAGACTCGACCCTTTTCCGGGTCAAAAAACCTGGCAACCAAGTTGCAAAGCGTGGTTTTTCCTGCACCGCTACGACCTACGATGGCAATGGTTTGTCCCGCAGTCGCCGTGAGATTCACGTCTCGAAGGATCCATTGATCGTTTTCGGGATAACGAAACCAAACCGAATCAAACTGTACTTCGGCTTGCACCCGTTCGCGTTCGAGCCGCATCGCACCCTCTCGATCTTGAAGCTCTTTCGGCGAAGCGAGCAAATCCAGGATTCGATCCAATCCGGCGAGGTTGTTTTGAAATTGCACCGCGCTTCCCGTCAACGTTGCGATCGGACCGAGCAACATGGTCAAGTAGACCAGAAACATCATCAGGTCTCCCAGCGTTAGTTGGGACTGCAGTATCTGCCATCCGCCATACACAAGCAAGGCGGTCGACGCGAGCGGGATGAGCACTTCCCAAACGATTTCGATGAGTCGCGTGCGCCACCACACGAGAAGCTGCTGACGAACGAGAACATGGTTTCCTTTGACGTATCGCTGACTTTCATTTCGTTGACGCGCAAATGTCCGTACCACCCGAATACCGCCAAACGTTTCCGTGGTGTTGGAATCAATCCGTTGCCGGCGCATTCGAACATCGCGATAAAGCGGCCGAATCGAGTAGATCCAAGTCCGATGACTAAAGTAGACTGCCGGCAGCAACAACAGCCCCGCCGTCAGCAAACGCCAATCTACCCAAATCAAGATTAGCAGGCTTCCCGTCAGCTGAACAATGGCCTGCCATGGGTTATACAGCATGCTGAAGACCAAATCCGCGATTCCACCCGCATCTTCGCGAAGCAAACTTGTCGCCCCGCCAGATTTCAACTGCTGTATCTTGTGCAGCGGCATGTGCAACATATGCTCAAAGACGCGGCCTCGAATGGACATTTGTACTTGGTTGAGGGCTTGTGTGCATGTCCAACGTCCCCACAAATGAATGGCCGTGCGGATCGTGGTAATGGCAGCCACCAGTCCGGCTATCCAAATGAGAAGACTCATTGGAGACGGGTTACCGATCCGACTCGATAGCCAAATCGGCAACGGTTTCGTCGGAACGGTCAACGCGCAGTCGATCGCCAGTTTGGTGCCTAGCGGCGGGAGCAAGGCCAGGACGGTCGAAATGGTCAACGTGGCCAAACCAAAAACGATTTTGCCGCGAAAGCCTCTGAGCAGTTTCCAAATTCGCCAAACAATTTCCAAAAACTGCGATGCGATCTGGAAATCAGAGCATCTTTGTCTTTGCCCGACATGGTCGAATGGTAAGAATCCATCTCCCGGACGGCTGACTTATCTTTGCGTCGTTGGCGAAGTTCCTCGACGTAACTTTGGTATTCAAATCGGCTCGTTGGCATCAATAGATTTCTTGTTGTGTCCTAGCAAACCAATTGGGTCACGGCATGCACATTTGGTGCGATGGCCTTGGCGGCAGTATTCTGATGAACCATATCCACCCAAGCGTTTGCGTCTTGGGCGATCGGAGGCCATGTATTGTAGTGGGTTGGCAAAACAAGTTTCGGGCGGACCATCTGAATTGCCTCGATGCTTTCGCTCGGTCCCATCGTATACAAATCGCCAATAGGGACAATGAAGCAGTCAACCCCGTGCCGCGCGATGAGCTTGAGGTCTGAGAACAGGGCCGTGTCTCCTGCGTAGTAGAGATGGTAGGAGTCCGATTTTGCAGAGGCAGATTCTCGAAATTGGATAAGGAATCCTCCGCACGCACCTCCGTACGATCCATCAGGAAGCATCGAGGAGTGGACTGCTTGCGTAAACTGCACCGTTCCAAACGGCAATTTTGTTTTCCCCCCAACGTTCATTCCGATTCCGTTGGCTATGCCGTGCTTGGATTCCAACCAGGAAACGATTTCATAGTTGGAAATCACGGTCGCTTTGGAGCGTTTGGCAATCTCCGCAGCGTCGGCGATGTGGTCGAAATGACCATGCGAAATAAGGATGTGTGTTGGATCCAGGCTCTTTGCATCCAGGTTGCAGGCAGGATTCTCCCCAATAAACGGATCCAGCAGAATTCGGTGTTGCCCCGACTTGATCCACCAGGTCGAGTGTCCCAACCAAGTTATCTCAATCGACATGCTCGTTACTTTCTTGGGTTGAAATTTCGTATCACCTAGCCGCCGTAGCAGCGTATCTGCGAGACGCATGGGTCCGCCTAGGTGGTGTCTGCCTCGGAGATGCGGACCTACGAGGGGATTACTTTCAGTTTTGCACTGCCACAAATGGCGTTTGTCAACTATTTTATCAGTCTTGTAGTGATGAGTTAGCTAACGCACGTCCCTCGCCGAAGCCAAGCAGAATATCGCGGCCAACGGCAAAGCCCGTGAGTGAGGAATTGTTGGCTAAACTTGCCTCGTCGTGAGACGATGCCAATCGATCTTCAAGCGATTGCATCATTCGGTTTTCGTTCTTTTTTGTAGCATGACATTCCCTTATGTCCAATCCCAAGCGACCTCGTATCCATTCTCCGTCTATTTTGAGCGGCGAACAACGGATAAATAAACTCCTGGCAGCCGCCGGTCTCGGCTCGAGACGCCAAGTCGACGAACTCATTCAACAGGGACGAGTGGAGATCGACGGTGAAACCGTAACGCAGGTTGGCATCAAAGTCGATACAGACAAATCCAAGATTTCGGTTGACGGCGAACCGCTCAAACGCCATCGACCTCTTTATTTTGCTGTTCACAAACCTGCCGGCGTGCTTTGCACCAATCGAGACCCCGAGGGCCGTCCGCGCGTGATCGACCTCGTGCCAGGCCATCAACGACTTTTTCCGGTCGGACGGCTAGACGCGTCCAGTACAGGGCTTATCCTGTTGACCAACGATGGCGAATTAGCTCAACAACTTGCACACCCACGGCATAGCGTTCCCAAAAATTATTTCGTCGTGGTCGCTGGACAAGTCGAGATGGATGCCATGAGACGTCTGCAGCGGGGCATCTACTTGGCCGAGGGTCTGGCTCGGGTTGACGGAGCTAAAATACGCAAGGTCCGAAAGGGCTGTACAGAAATAGAAATTACACTCAGCGAAGGTAAGAATCGCGAAATTCGTCGCGTATTGGCCAGGCTTGGGCACCGTGTGGTTACGCTCCGTCGGACCGCTATCGGACCACTCCGCTTGGCCAACCTGCCTGAAGGTGGCTACCGCCCTCTGAGTCCGGACGAAGTGGCCCAACTTTACCGAGCAGTCGAGGATATTAAGCGAGAAAAGAAATTCAATCGCAAGGAGCGTGATAAACGACGATCGGCTGAAATGGAGGGACTCGAACAAGGTCATTCCACTGATAAGCAAATAGATGCGCCCGAGAGGCCTCACGCCGAATCCGAGGTCGGTTCCCATCAACCGAAAAAGAAACTCTCGAAACCAAGTCGCGCCCCGTCACGCAAAGCGTCGTTTGATGATTCGGATGATGATGCACTGGAGACATTACCCTCCCTATCCAACAACCCTTTTCGAGAGCCGGATGACGAGGAGGATGAAGTGGATCCTGGCTTCGTAAACGCTGTGCTCGTTCGAGAACATGGCCCTGCAATTGAGAGCAGTTCCAAGAAAGGCAAAGTCCTTGGATATGCACCCGACGAAGAAGAAGTCGAGGACTTGGATGCGATCGGCGTGGGATTCGAAGATTTCGAAGACGATGAAGATGGCGACGAAGAGGATTCCTTCATGGAAGATGAACTGCTCGATGAGGCAGATTCCGATCGCGACACTCCTCCACGGACTGGACCAAGGGGCCACACCAAGGTGGGTCGTAAGCCAACGAGCGGTCCAAAAAGTAACGCTTCACGCCGAAGCGTCTCTGGTCCCCGCACATCTAGCGGCCCTCGCACATCGGGTGGCCCGAGATCGACTGGTGGCCCGAGATCGACTGGTGGCCCGAGATCGACTGGTGGTCCGAGATCGACTGGTGGCCCGCGAAAATCTAGTGGCCCGCGAACGTCTAGTGGCCCGCGAACATCTGGACTGGGCGCGTCCGGTGCGAGCACGATGGGGACACAAGCGCCTAGATCCCGTAGTTCGTCGAGCCCACAAGCCGATCGGTCTGGTAAACCGCGACGTGGCATGCGGACGAACACAGGCGCCAGTGTAAATTCAGAACCTCGATCTTCAGGCGGGCAATCGTCGCGTCGATCGAGTGATGCGCCACGCGCAGGCAGACGGGCTGCGCCACGCGGCCCCGGAACCAATAGCAGCGTAGGAAACACAGCCCGACCCGAACGAAGTGGCAGTGGCGCCGGTCGTGGTTCCAAGCGAGGTGGGAAATCTTCGGCGCGGCCGACGAACCGAAAGGGCACCGGTCGAGGTCGGCCCCCTAAGAGCCGTTAAGATGACGCTAAGACAAAATAGTAGAGCAATTGTCCCAATTGCTTCGAAACAACATTAACGATATTGCCTCCATTGCTCGGGAAACGATTGGGACAATTGTTTTATACTGAGAATTCCCTTATGAGTTACTTGCAGTTAGAAGGCAAACGAGTCGTTGTGATGGGCGTCGCCAATCGAAAGAGCGTCGCATGCTTTATCAGCAAGTCATTGCAATCTAGTGGTGCTCGCGTCGAATTGGTGGTTCGGAGCCAGAAGCGTCGAGACGAAGTTTGCAAACTGTTTCCTGAGACTCCGATCTGGGTTTGCGACGTTGAGTCTCAAGTGGAAATCGACCGCCTTGCCGAACAGCTTCATATCAACCCAGAACCCATCCATGGCTTCGTTCATTCGATTGCCTTCGCAGACTATTCAGAGGGAATGAAACCGTTTCACGAGACAACTCGGCGTCAGTTTCTGCAAGCGATGGATATCTCGTGCTTCTCGCTGGTTGCCGTTTGCAATGCCATTAAGGATTCGTTTGCCCCGACGGCTTCTGTGGTTACGATTGGGATTTCGACGACCAAGATGGCTAGCGAGAGCTACGGATTCATGGCGCCGGTCAAGGCCGCTCTCGACTCGTCATTAGCTTTCCTTTCCAAGTCCTTTAGCCGGTTTTCCCAAGTTCGTTTCAACGCAGTCGGAGCTGGCTTGCTCAAGACGAGTGCTTCCGCCGGGATTCCAGGATATGTCGACGCTTACCTTTTTGCGGAAAAGGCTATTCCTCGAAAATCGGGCGTCACAACGCAAGAGGTTGCGAATACGGTACTATTTCTACTTAGCCCATCCTCGTCCGGTATTACCGCCCAAACGATTGTTGTTGACGCGGGCATGTACACCAACTATTTCGACCACGACATCATCACTCGAGTCGC
>JBEBHM010000180.1:0-12745 GCA_040080875.1 Pirellula sp. | reverse complement strand
CCATCGGACAGTGAGTTAGACTCCCTACGATACAAGCGATTGATGTAAGGTAACTTTGAAAGAATTGAAACCTCCCGAGTTTTGGTATGATCTAGTGGGCTTGCTTCGGGCACTTGTTTGGAAAGTACGAATTCTCCCGCAACAGCAAGATCCGATGCGACTGTTTCTCCGATGGCGTAGGCCGATGTATAGTGTTTGGAGGTGTGATTAGATGCTTGTTTGAATGCTTGGGAGTTGGATCCCGTTGTCTGCTTCTCGAGCCATAGCGTTAGTTCCTTTTCGGCTGATGAATTGGCCCCCACTTCGAAGATCTCCACTTCCATCAACAGAGTCGACTTTTCGCCATCGGCCTTTGCGTCGAATTTAAACGGTGCCGATGGTGCCGTTGGGGCGGTTGCTGGGGCGGCGGGAAGAGGAAGTTGTTTTGGAATGGATTCACGCGGTCCCCGCGTGTCCGTAACAGGCGTTGAGCTTTCCACTTGCTGCTCCGTGGGCTGGGGTGACTGAGCCCCGACATAGTGTGCCCCGGGCAGAACGGCAATTCCGAAAGAGAGTGACGCATACCAAATCCACCATGGCGAACGACAACGTTTTCCTTGTCCAGAACGCATGATTCTCTCCAATCGAGCTGAGGTCATATCTACTGATTGCACGCCCGGCCGCCAGGGCTTCGCGCATCAAGTTTTTCGCTCCAACACATCTAACAAACTTCGAACAAAAAGAAAAGTTCATTCGCAGTGAGTTAGCTAGCATCAAAAACTTGGACTCAGGTGGCATTTTTTCGACTGCCATTTCAAAAACCGCTCAACTTACGAAAGAGGCGAGGATTCGCGCCAACGGTGGAACGAATGACTTTGTAATTGATTGCGCCAAGGTGCATAGAGCCGCGTCGAAGAATGCCGAATGTCGCGCCAGGGTGGAGTTCAATCGAACGGCAGTTCTCACCGCCGCCTAGCCTTCTGCCGTCCCTATCGGGACTAAATCGCGAGAACCGAAATTAGATTGGATTAATGAGAATCGAACAATTCGGAGAATTGTGCAACTGTCGGAACATCGGGAACTTTGACAAGATCCACTACGCCCAGCCCAAGTATCGAGTGTTGAAGAAACATTAGCCTAGTCGAGCGATTCCAGATTCAGTTCGGAAATAGGTCGGTCCAATCCAGACCCTTCCGACTTCGGTGCATCTGTTTGTTTCGACTCTCGCACGGAGACAACGACCAATCGCCCAACATCGAGTCGGATCACACGAACCTGCTTGCCCGAATCGATCGGCCCGCATTCGCTGAACGCTTCGTAGGTATGCTCGCCAATCTTGACCAACCCGCTAGGCAGCATTTCGTTCAACGCGATCCCGAACGAACCGACCAGCAAATGGCTATCGCCAGCTTTGCCTGCATCCGACCACACATAGGAACCTGATGGGTCGGGCGTATTGATCATCCGTTTGCCGAGCGGCGTTCGAGGCCACACTTCAATGAACAGCCAAAGCATCAATGGGATGGCACCAAGAGATGCGATCAACATCCAAATGCCGGTAGTGAAGCTGTGCATGAAGGCAACCACCACAGCGGCAAATGCAAAGCAGACCGTCAAGAAAACCAAAACGCCGCCACTGGGGATCATCAAGTCGATGGCGAAGATCAACAGCGCGGCGACAAACAACAACAAGGCAATTGCGAAAAAGGACAAAGCCTGCTCCCGATAGTTTGAAACGGACGTTAGAAGTGACTTACTTCAAAATCATATCGTCGACCGTTTTGCCTGATGGAATCATTGGCAACACATGTTCTTGATATGGTACTTCGACATCCAGCACAAAAGGGCCGGGATAATTAATCATTTCCAGAAGCGCTGCTTCGAGGTCGGCTTTCTTGCGGACGGTTGCCCCGCCGCATCCATATCCCTTGGCGATTTGCACAAAGTCGGGATATCGGTTGGATGCATACGAGTGAGCTACCAAGGAGCCAGGGCCTTTGGCTTCTTCATGATCGATGGGACCAAGGTATGTGTGCGCTCGATTGGCTCCTTCGAATCGATCTTCCCATTGAACGACCATGCCCAAATGCTGGTTGTTCAACAGCAAGACTTTGACAGGTAGCTTTTCGCAATGCAGGGTCGCCAATTCCTGAATGTTCATTTGAAAGGATCCGTCACCGTCAATATCGATGACAAGCGCTCCTGGATGAGCAGCTTGCACGCCCATCGCAGCCGGCAATCCGAATCCCATGGTTCCAAGACCGCTGCTGCTGAGCCACGAGCGTGGACGTCGAAATTGGAAGAACTGGGCCGCCCACATTTGGTGTTGGCCAACACCGACCGATACGAACGTCTCTCGATTCTTGGTCAGATTCGACAATGTTCGAATCGCGTGCTGTTGCAGGATTCCATCAAATTTTTCATCGTAGGCGAATGGATGCTTGGTTTTTAGGGCCTTGCACTGCTCGACCCAGGCGGAGATGTCGTCCGGCTTTTCGATGATCTTGTTCAATTCGCCCAGCGCAAATTTTACGTCGCTCCGAACCGAAATGTGCGCCACTTTGTTTTTGTTCAATTCCGAGGCATCGATGTCCACGTGAATGATCTTGGCATTCTTGGCAAAGGACGGCAGAAAACCGGTGACACGGTCATCAAATCGCACTCCTAGAGCGATCAGCAAGTCGCAATCGCGAACGGCAAAGTTGGCGTAGGCGCTGCCGTGCATACCCAACATGTCGAGCGAGAGTGGCCCATCGGCGGGATACAGCCCTAACCCCATCACCGTCATCGTGACCGGAATACCGGTGCGTTCGACCAGGGCTCGCAATTCGGCAGAAGCGTTTCCGTTGACGACCCCACCGCCACAATAAATGACGGGGCGTTTGCTATGTTTGATCGCCGCCGCCATTTGTCGGATTTGTTCTGGTTTGGCATTGGGATGCTTTGCCGGTTGATACCCTGGCAAATTCATCGGAACGTCCCAATCCACTTCGCAAGAAGTTTGTTGGACGTCCTTTGGCATGTCAACCAAAACGGGACCAGGGCGACCCGTTGTCGCGATATGGAACGCTTCCTTCATCACGCGGGGGACGTCTTTGACGTTGGTAACCAAATAGTGGTGCTTGGTGATTCCGCGGCAGACTTCGACGATGGGAGTCTCTTGGAATGCGTCCGTGCCGATCACCTTCGTGGGCACCTGGCCGGTTATGGCGAGGAGCGGGATGCTGTCCATCTTTGCATCGGCGATGCTCGTGACCAAGTTGGTAGCCCCAGGGCCACTGGTCGCCATCACGACGCCGATTTTACCTGTCGAGCGAGCATAACCCTGGGCGGCGAAGGCGCCCCCTTGCTCGTGCCTAGGCAAAATCGTCCGCAGCCGATCCGCATAGCGAGTCAACGCCTGGTGCATGGGCATGCTACAACCGCCAGGATAAGCAAAAATAACTTCGACGCCGTGATCGACCAGCGACTTTACCACGATATCGGCACCCGTCATCACGGTGGTTGATTGGCGGTCAGAAACGGAAGCCATTCGCTTTTACTCCTCGGACGATACAAAAAAACCAACAAATCAACAAAGCAAGTGGCAAATCAAACCTTCGAAGGCCACTTTTGCTCGTTTATGACAACGAAAACAGGACTGAAAAGTATATCACGCGGTTCACTTCTCGTCGAACACTCATCCATCCCTTTTGAATAGTCGGAGCATGCTTGGATTCGAACTGGAAACGTTGATGAGATGCAGTGTTTTTCCGTGTTATGGTGGCATTTGGCCTGAAGAAGCCCTTTTTCCTTGATTTCAAGGTGACGGACGACTACTGTCCAACCGTCCCTGGACAACGTTTCTCGGATAAGTGCGCAATGATCAAAACCATCCATCGAGTCAAATCATGAGTCTTCCGTTCCGGTCCCTTCAGTCGATTTCATATACGGTCGCGCTTGCTGCAGTCATCGTGTCCACCAAAGCACAGGCAGACATTATTACCCTGAATGTGAATTCTGCACAAAGCAGCCTTTCATTAGCTGGCAATGCATTTGGACTGGACTATGCCCAACAGAACGCGGGTTCCCTTGTGACTTCTTTGTCAGGAACAATGACAGCAAACTTAACCGCAGGCGTGTTAACGTTTACCGGTGGAAGCGCTATCTCGGCAAACTTGAATCCAACTGGGCCGTATACATCCGCCCCGAATCCTATCGGAGTCGAAGCAGGGAACTTTGGAGTAACAGCCAACGGGGTGGTCGCAGGTTTTGGGACTGTGACGATTAACGGCGTTTACAAAAACCTTGTTATTGATATTACGTCAGGAACGGCCCAAAACGGCGTTGCACTGACGGGGGCCACCATGAATTTTAGCGCGGGCGCTCTCGATTTTGGCATTGCGAATCCAGCCCCTTTGTCAGTTGGCACTTCCAACCTACAGAACGTCAGCGGCCCAAACACTTCCAACTCGCTGGTTACCTTCAATGGAACAACGTTAACCATTCCGGTCGCCTTTCGCACGACAGGTTCCAATCGGTTTGAGGATTGGAGCGGCACGATCGTTGCCACCATCGTCGCTGTCCCTGAGCCATCCTCTATTCTCTTGACTTTCGTAGGATTGGGCGGAATCACCTTGGCCTGCATTCTTCGCCGTAAATTTCACGTGAATGGCGGAATGGCCGTCTAGTGCCGATGGCTCAAGGACTCAATTTCTCATCAGCCGGTTCTGGGCCCCGGTTACTTTGAATTCAGGCAAAACGCGGCTTGCGCCAACGCGGCTGATAGCATGGTTGTAGCTTCCTCGGCGCTTGGTCGTTAAGCTCATAGCAACGCCGTGCCACTTTCGAGCAGGCAATTTTGAGTCATTCCGGGGTAAGTGCAATGAATAGAAGGGAATTGGTTGGACTCGTCGCAGGCAGTGCAGCCATGGGACTCTTGGTTCCAAACGCTGCCAGTGGCTTTCAAGACAAGGTATTATCCGATGTTCGCAAGGTGACGGACATTCATGTCTCCACGTTTCGTTTTGATGTGACCCCACCGCTTGGTCATGGTTGCTGTGGAAACTGGATTAAGCCGATCGAGGGATACGACGACCCGATGGAGGCCATCGGCATTGTGATCATGGGTGCTGGAAAGCCGATCGTGATATGCTCTGTCGATTGGACCGGGATCTTGAACGAAGCACACGTGGCTTGGCGGACCGCCATCGCGAGAGCTGCGGATACGACGATTGACCGAGTTGCGGTCCAAGTCGTGCATCAGCATAACGCTCCCTTTGCATGTCTCGAAGCGGCAAAGATCGTTGCTGATCAGGGTGGACTTCCCTCGATGTTGAATTTGGATTTCTTCCATCGCTGTCTCGATGCGGCAAGCATTGCGGTTTCTCAAGCAACACGGCAAGGCGAGCGAGTAACTCACATCGCAAAAGGCCAAGCCAAGGTTTTGGATGTGGCCGCCAACCGGCGAATTATTGGCGACAATGGTAAGGTCCGCGCAAGCCGCGGAAGCTCATGTGCCGATCCAGCTCTGCGAGCCCTGCCCGAAGGATTGATTGACCCCTTTCTCAAGACCGTAGCGTTTTATGCTGGCGAGCGCAAATTAGCGGCGTGCCATTACTACGCTTGTCACCCGATGAGCTACTACGGAGACGGTCGAGCTAGCTCTGATTTTTGTGGGCTAGCTCGAAAACGGAGGCAAGGTGACGAGCCGGGCTGCACCCATATTTACTTTAACGGTTGCGGCGGGAACATTGGGGCCGGCAAGTACAACGATGGATCACGTGAGATGCGTCCTATTCTTGCCAAACGGATCTATGACGGAATCGTTCATGCAGATGCAAATCTCAAGCGAGAACCCATCGAATCACTTTCATGGAAGTCCTGCGATTTCTTGCCACCGGTTGATCCGCGTTGGGACGAAGCCAAGATCATGTCGCAAATCGAGGACAAGTCCCAAAGCATTGTGAATCGAAGTCGACCTGCATACACGGTTTCATGGATGCGCCGCCACGCTAAGAAAATACCGATCACCCTTTCATGCCTTGATATCAATGACGTCTCGATGTTGCATTTACCAGCAGAGTGTTTCGTCGAATACCAACTCAACGCCCAGAAAGTGCGGCCTGAACGATTCCTAGCTACGGCGGCTTACGGGGACGGTGGCCCTTGGTACATCCCCACTCGGCAAGCTTACCCCGAGGTAGGCTACGAAGTCAGCGTTGCGTGGAGTTCGCCTGATATCGACGATTTGTTAACTGGCGGGATTCGCAATCTGCTTAATACCTAGTTATGCGCCGTCAACATAAGGACCGCGAAAGAAGCCCGTGGATTTGGGAGGTTGGTATTGAACCCCCAACGCTTCATGCACAACTCTTCCTTGTCGATTTTGTCGTCCTCGCAAAGCGAGATCTAACATGACGCTCGTCAACAGAGTTCGCTCGACCGGGTAAGGCTGGTCGCCTGCAAGGAATCGTTCGATGTTGAACGTCAAGGGATTAAAGAAATTGGCACCTGGAGGGGGTGGCAGATAAAAACATGTCGAGATCGGTTCAAGTTGTCCGTCGACCGTTGCGGCAAACGCAAAGTCTGAAACAGCTTCGACAAGATTTAGTACCGCACCGCGAGTCCCGTCCTTGTATTCAATCATGATGGCTTGCGGGCGCAAGACTTGCTCCCGTACATCACCGTAGTTGGAACTTGGGCAGCGCCGAATGGCTGCTCGCAAAAGGTTCCACGACCATTTGCCTTCATCGCCCGCCCGCCAGACTTCGTCCCCCTCGAGGAAGGTCACCGATGCAACACCGGTTTCGCCTCCTTGGCGGCGCTCCATCATGCACTGAAGTGTTTCCAGAGCGTGGAAAAGATAAACTTCTTCGGTGCTTCGGTCATAGCCAAATACAACTAAGCCTTCACGAAACTTCGATTCGACGGGCGGTTCCATTTCAGGTATGCGCCATGTGACAGGCAGCGACGAACCGGCCATCAACGGGAACTTTAATTCTTTGGCGGTCCTGAACATCTCGATCGCCTTTGCATAATCATAGGATAGGTGTTTGTCGACGAAGATGGGCACCGCACGCCCCGATCGCCGAAACACCTCCGTAATGCGTTGGAACATTTCAAAGCGTGGGTACAGGATCTGCCCGCGATCATTCATTGGGTACTCACCATGCTCGATGACGAGCAGTACGCCGTCGACGTCGAGCGATTTTTCGCCGCCCAAGGCCTGTTCGACGGTTTCACATAGCTGAACGCCGTGTTTTGCGCAAACCGATTTCGAAAGATCCTCTTTGGGGTACTGATCGTTAAACATCCGCACCAATTGAAAAGGGGGCTGATGATGGAATCCATTGTGCGAATATCCAAAGAGGAAGCGGCCTGCAATATGGTACGCATGCGATCGAAGTCGATAGATCGAGTTGATCGCGACGATTCGTGGTCGGCGTTTCTGCGTAGCGGGTTCGTCCGCCAGCATCTCGTGAGAACTAGTCGTTAGTATGGAGGAGGCCGTGGCCGCCGTAGTGGCGTTGGCCAGAAATGTTCGGCGATTCGTGAACATAGGTAGGATGCCGTCGATTCAGCTTCAAAGGGGTGTCATCAACTATGTTATGATTGTACTTGTTTCGAACGAACGGGTTTTGGTGAGCTAGAGATTTCAATCCACTCCACGGATCGTAATGTCTCCTAAATGATGGTGCGCAATTCTGCGGTAGCGGAACGCGTCAAGCGTTTCGACAACGCTTCGAAAACGCGTCGAAAACCTTGACGGTTTCCGCTACATTGGAGCAGAATTGCGCACCGGAACTCCATCCCTTCCAAGACATATTTTGCCATGATGACGTTACCTCGAATCCTATCCCTTGCTGTGTGGCTTGGCTGCCATCAGCTCCTGACGGCTGACGATCCTAAAATCGATCTTGGTTCGGTGATCGAACAGCATGCGATGGTAAGCATGCGAGATGGCACGCGGCTTTCGACCTATTTATACATCCCTTCCGGCGATGGCCCTTGGCCAGTTCTTTATGAACAGCGCTACGCCGATATTCGGAGTGCCGGTTCTCGAAAGTCGTATGCACAGCTCGCGTACCATGGATTTGTGGTTGCAAGTCAGAACTTTCGCGGGACACACCTTTCCGAGGGCCAATGGGAGGGATACCGCGGGCTTGGTTGGAGCGAATCCAAACAGGATGGCTTTGACACGGTCGAGTGGCTTGCCATTCAAAAATGGTCGACTGGCAAAATAGGGACGATGGGCGGATCGCAAGCAGGCTTTGCGCAGAATTTTTTGGCCGTCACGCGACCGCCTCACTTAGTAGCTCAATATATGACAGACACGGGGCTCAGTCTTTTTCACGAGGGGTATCGTATCGGCGGCACCACCCGACCCGAACGATTTAAACAGATGGATGCAGTTTGCCGCGATCCGGCTGACAACCAACGGTTGATGAAAGAATGGTTTTCTCATCCGACGTACGACGACTATTGGCGTCAAGAAGACTGCACATTGCACTTCCCTAAGATGAACGTACCTTGCTTTACACTTGGCAGCTGGTTCGATTTCATGTGTGTCGGTTCCGTCGAAAGCTTTGTAGGTCGTCAGCATCATGGAGGTCCAAATTCTCGTGGCCAACAGCAACTCCTCATTGGTCCGTGGGCACATGGAGGCCTGAAAGACAATCGGGTTGGCGAGATGATTTATCCGGAGAATGCAAAGCACGAACGAGAAAAGCACTTGATTCGATGGTTTGAACATTATCTCAACAGAGTTGACAACGGCGTCAGCAAGGAGCCCGTCGTACGTTACTACGTCATGGGAGCGGTCGATGAAACACTCGCTCCGGGCAATGTCTGGCGAAGCGCGAACGATTGGCCCATTCCCGCTCGCAAAACCGCCTACTATCTTCACGCGGGTGGCCATCTGTCGAATGTCCTTCCCAACGATGCAAGTGCAAAGACCGAGTTTCTCGCAGACCCGATCCATCCGAACGAAATTCCCGGAAGAGTATTTCCGGGAGCCAAGGACGCCCGACCATTCGAGAAGCAAGCCGAAGTTCGAACCTTCACGACCGATGTATTGACGTCTCCCGTAGAGTGGACTGGCAAGGTGCAAGCGGAATTGTTCATGACATCTTCGTCCAAGGACACCGATGTCATTGTTCGGGTCTGCGATGTGTACCCGGACGGTCGCTCGATATTACTTTTGGATTATGTGCGGCGACTTCGTTATCGCAATGGCTACGAAATCGAGGTCAT
The DNA here is from genome assembly GCA_040080875.1 of Pirellula sp. Classification (GTDB taxonomy): domain Bacteria; phylum Planctomycetota; class Planctomycetia; order Pirellulales; family Pirellulaceae; genus JBKCUI01. The sequence continues at coordinate 3,532 of JBEBHM010000180.1, read as the reverse complement.
GATGGTGCCGGGAGAAGTTGCGAAGGTAGCGTTCGATGTTGGATGGATCAGTCAGATTTTCAATGTTGGCCATCGGATCCGAGTAACCGTTGCGAGCACAGGAGCACCGTTCTATGAACCGAACCCGAACACTGGAGAGCCGTTAACAATCGAATTTCCGGCCAAGACCGAGGTGGCGACGAATGCAGTTCATCACAATCAACAGCACGCATCGCGGATTATCGCGCCTATTCCGTCCGTCGAATGATGGTAAGCAAAGTATCAATCCGCAGGCAGAGTATCAATCTGCAACTCGTCCAGGAGTTTCGCTGGTTAGACGCACAAGTGCCAATCGCAATTCGCGAACCTTTAGCGGCATTGGTAGAAGCATATGTCGAGGATCTGTCTTCGCACCGCGAACGATGTGTTGTTGTTTTGGGTCGACTAACATGACCACTGGAATGTCTTTGGTATGTTCTTGTTCCGAGAATTGATTGAAGGCATCGAGGGCTAAGTTACCTAGATCCGGCGCACAAAGCACGACGCAGTCGGCGGGGGGTGTTTCGCCGGGAGTGAATTTGCTGATCGCACGCTCGGGGTCACTGAAAATGAGAACTCGATATCCACGCTTCCGCAGTTTCTCTCGCAGTATGTCCTGAAGCTCCTGTTTGCTTTCGACGACAATGACTGTTTTACCCTGTCCCTCTTTGGCCTCTTCTTCATTGATTGCCGAAATGGCGTGCTGGGGCAATTTTACTTCACCGCTCTGACGATCAAAGTTTTGGATGGCCGATTGGATGTCGTTGAGCATCGCGCCGGGCGTTTGGTACCTCTTCTCAGGATCGAACTCGATGGCTTTGTTGCAAATGGAATAAATGCTATCGGGCAAATCGGGTGCGATCGAATTCAGCGGAGGGATTTCAAGAAACCGTGAGACACTTAATCGTTGCAAACGGTCCCGAGTTTCGACGAGCGCTGGTTTTCCCGAAACGACGTTGTATAGGACAATTCCGGAAAAATAGATGTCGCTGCGCGAGTCTCCTTTTCGTACTGCTGTACCTCGTTCGAGCGCTGCGTAATCGATGGCTCGCGCGCTGGGGCAATCGGCAATGGCTTCGGGTGTCGAGACATCTGCTAGAGCGGCTAGTCCAAAGTCCACCAGCTTGCATCGACCGCTGGAATGGACCAATACGTTGGAGAGTTTCAAGTCGCGGTGCGTGATCCCTTTTTGGTACGCAAAATCGAGTCCTGAGCAGATGTCGTGCATGATCTTGAGCGCGTCGAGCGGTGCAAACTTGCCTCGGATCTTTAGGATCTCTCGCAGAGTCTCTCCCTCGACAAATTCCATGACTAGGTATGGTGATCTTGGATCGTTTTCGATTTCGTGAATGGTCACGATATTGGGATGACGCAGTTGCAGCCCCATGCGACCTTCTCGAAGAAATTGCTCCACTTGGACCATTTGGTCGCGATGTCGACGACGAAGCACTTTGACGGCAACGACGCGTCCAGTCTCTTTGTGAACCGCGCGGAAAACGCGAGCGAAAGTTCCTGCACCGATCATGTACAGGACTTTGTAGGGTCCATAAAAAAAACCCAATCGTTCCCCGGTCAGGAGTCGGTCTAACTGAAAATTAGTAAGGATACCCTTTCGAAGCAACAGGTTCTTGATTTCTTCGAGTTCAACCTCGCTCGAGCGTAGATCTACCCATAACCTGTCTATCTCGGCTTGAGTAGCAAGCTCTAAATCAATCACCCGCTGAGTAAGAGACCTTGGCGAAAATTCCATCGACTATGGTTTTGGAAGAGTATTTAGGGAATGGAATCGAAGGATGTTGCTCGGCGGCAGCCCGCTCAATGAGAAATTGGACGGAATCCTACCAACTAGCCTAAGCCAAAGGAAAGGACGAAGCAAACTGATAAGCGGTCATTGTTTGCAATTTAGGTCCAGCCAATGTCGGAGTCTAGAAAAACCAGTAGCTGAAATCGGGAGAATTCAACCACCGAGCGATGTCCGATACTGGGCTACATCAGCGTCGCTCTGCGTTCATTCTTTCGATTTCAGCTACGGAAACAATTGCACGGTCGGAGACTGCACAGGGAAGAGTGGCGACTCTTCGACTGGAGTACGTGCGATTAGTCTTGGTTTTCGTCTGGCAGGCTATCGTCTTGGTCGCCATGTTCACCCATCAGCTCTTCGATTTGCTTTTGGTATGCATCGCGTTCTCTTCGTGTAGCTTCCAAATCAAACACGAGATATTTCATGTCGAGTCGGAGTTGCCCGATGGAATCCTGGACGAGTTGCAAGATTTTTCGTCGGCGGTTGGTGCTTTCGACCACGCGTTGGAAGGCTGGTTGAATCGTCAAGCGTTGAGCTGGAGGTAGGGCTTCGATCACCTTTTGGAGATCAACCAATTCGCTTGGTGTGTCGTTTAGGAGGTTTTCGGTCGATTGGGCTGCGTGGCTCATGCGGGGTTTCCTCAGATAAGCGATTGGATTAGGTTTGGCGGAAGTGTTGCTGCCGATGATAAAACTCAAGTAATGCAGCCTCCGTGCCGACACAGCTTCAGCGGTTACTAGCATTGTCGCTAAACCCATGCTAGTCAAGGATTTAGGAAAACCGCTTCAATTGATTCGGTTTAGCCAATCGTTACTTAATGTTGAGTTTTGGCAACAGCATTCGGTCTGGAATTTGTTCGTAAGTCATGCTAGAAGCGAGACTTACGATTTTTTCCGCCGGGTTGCGTCCCATGATTCCTATTCTCCACTTAAGATTTCGACTTTGTTGCAAAAAGTCAACTCGCTTACTGAATAACGCATTTGCGTTGACTTTGGCTGCGGCAATAGTTTGCCTTGGAGTCTCCGGGAATGCACAGGTATACGACTCGTTCGATACGACGAGGCCTCAATTCCAAGTTTGGTATAGCGACACGCGGGCTCAGCTACTTCCGGTCACAAAGACCGAACCGGGTGTCGAACTCATCGAGGTCTCAAACGACAACGGATCGTTTGCCTACCTCGTATATCCCATTCAGCCAAGTGCCATAATCGAAGATCTGACTGTTTCGATTAGAATTCGAAGCCCCCAAAACGGAATTAAGGTTGGCTTCCGGATCGTTTTTCCACGAAGCACCGATCCAGCCACTCACGATCCCATTACGGAAGTGGTGCTTGGCACACCAACGGACGGTGGTGGTCGATGGTCAACGTCCAGCTTGAACCATGTCGTTAGCCTGTATGAATCTCGAGTACGATTCCTGCGAGCAAAGTACGGTCCGAACGTCGACTTACGCGATGCATATGTCGATGGCGTGATCCTCAGCGTTTATTCACCGCGAGGAACGTTTAAGATGCAGGTCGACGATTTGCAGGTGTTAGGCATGATCGCACCATCGTATTTGGTGGCCGAGCAAGTTGATGTGGATGGAGTCGTGGATCGGTCCGAAATCCCCGTCAAGGAACAGCTTCGCAATCTTCAGGCGTCGGTGCCACGTTGGATTCAATACCAAGGTGAGAGCCTCGACTATCTGAAGTCGCTCGGTTTCAATGCCAT
>JBEBHM010000858.1:0-3415 GCA_040080875.1 Pirellula sp. | reverse complement strand
TGATTGTTGATTGGGGAAGAAAAACTGCTGGACGAACCAGCAGGATTGCCGTTTCGCACTTTTTTTGAAAAAATTAGACAAATGTCTTTGCGGCGCGCATTCTAGAGTACGTCATGACAAATTACGAATCCTTGTCTAGTCAGGTGCGCGAGTGCGCGTTGCGGGTCGCCGAAAGTGGTGCTGCGGGGCTGTCTGGACTATACGATTTAACGGCGGTGAGGCTCGTTCGGTACGCGGTCACTATCACTCGCAACCAGCATGATGCCGAGGACGTCGTGCAGACTTGCTTGGTTCGCGTCGTTGCGAACCCGCGCATCCTGACCCACGTCGGGTTGCCGTGGTCGTATTTGCTAGGGATGGTGCGCAATGAGTCGCTGGTCATTTTGCGCAAAAAACGCCGATGGTCGATCGTCGATGGACTCTCAGACCTGATCACTCGACGGTCCGTCGATGAGGTGGAGCAAGAAGACTCGTACCGTGCCATCTGGTTGGCACTTCGGACACTTCCGGTGGAGCAGCGAGAAGTCGTCGTGCTCAAGATATGGGAGGATCTGACTTTCGAGCAGATCGGTGAGGTCCTCCATGTGCCCTCCTCCACTGCCGCCAGCCGATACCGCTACGGCATCAAAAAACTTGCTTCGAAGCTGCATTTCCTGCATAGCGAGGAGGTACGTGAGGCGGTACATGAGTAGTCCATCCCCAAACGAAGAGTTCTCAGGAGATGGAATTCCCGACAATATCCAGCACATCATCGAAGCCAAGATTCGACGGGCCAGCGGGTATGTTGCCCCCTCAGAGAATCTCCGGCCGAAAACACTGCAGGCAGCTCGCGAGTGTTGGGACGACAAATGCAGCAACCGAACATTCTACAAGCTGATGTTCTCGGTCTCTCTGGGGCTTGTCATGGTCGTCTATGCAATTCAGGGACTATCGATGCTGAGCTACTCCATCGAGCCCTTGCCATCGGAGGCGATCGAGCGAGAGGCACATCGCACATCGTACGAGCAACATATCAGCGTTGATTGGGCGCTCCAGGAGGAGTATGCCAGATACCGTGACGAACAAGTCCAGCGCTTTGATGCTTCCGTCTTTGAGAGAGATTCAACTAGGCCATCTAAATAAATTGCCCTCGATCGCGCATCGTATGGATTGAGACACATCTTTTGATGTGGCCAAACTTGTAGTTGAGGGTGGATGAGATGGATAGTTCGGGTATTCCCGAAATTCGAATCGAAGATGTGTATGCCTTTCAGGAACACGTCCGTTCGATCGAGAGTGGCGGTATTCCTATCGATTTAGGCTGCCATCAAGTCTCGCAATCGAGCCAACCCACTTTGTCTCATTTGAGTTCGCTTTTAGCGAGGGGAAACGTTCGTGGAAGCTCAATCGAGTCGATCCTGCGAAACGATCCAACAATTCCAACGCAGTACCGGGATGCGTTGATCGAATGGGTAAAGGGAAGAAATGCCTCCAGGGCTTTCGCTCCGTTGGTCGGTTTGGGGCAGCGTCGCCGCGAATCCATCGGTCGATTGGCATCGAGTTTTTATCAGCCCTTGATTATTCTGCTGCTTGTCTATTTTGGGACGATGTACTTGGTCCAAACGCTCGTGCCAAGTTTCGAGTCGATCTATGCACAGCTCAAGCAACCGCCGGGCGCATGGCTTGCAATGTTGATTCAATTGCGAGACCACATGGTGATTTGGATCGTTGGATTGCCGATTCTGGTGGCTCTCATTGTGCTCGTTTGGTTCGTGACACGATGGCGTTGGAGTCTATCGTTGCCAAACAGATTTCATGAATCAGCGGCCTTGCAAAAGGCGTATCAAGCCAATCATCTTGCGAACGCCATCGAGCACCGTTCCAACGGCGAAGTCATGGTTGACCAGTCTCGCGAGATACTTTCCTCGCCGCTCATGCGGTGGGCAATGGAAAGCAGCAATGAACCGGGCGGGCAAGTGCATGCGCTGCGATTCGTAGGACACTTGTATCAAGAATCGCCTCAATTCAGGTCGATCCGATGGAGTCGTTGGTTGCCGATTCTCGTTAGCTCCCTGCTTGGCGGAGCAATCGTATTATGTTTCGCGTTGGGACTGTTTGGTCCAGTCATCGAACTCCTCTACAACCTGGTCAAACCATAAGGAACCGAGCTGATGCCGAACGAGCAATTGCCGCAAGTTCCAGAATATTACGCTCGAATCGATGATGCGCTCAGTCGACGCGGAGAGATTCTGGCGGTCATCGATGCCATGGCTCAAGATCTACCGGCGATCGTCCAGTCCACGAATCTCAAGATTGTGGCGGCGCGACTGCGTGGCGAAATAACGCCCGCTGAGATTCTTCGTGACCCCGTGTTGGCCGCTTGGTTGCCCGTGATCATGTCGGTCGGAAAGGATTCGAAGTCCGAGAGCAAATATTCAGCTTGGCAAAATCTGTTGCGATTGGAATCCAGGAAGCGACGTTCGTTGCTGTTGACCAGCATGTATCCCTTGTCGGTCTTCATCATCGCTGTGCTACTGCTGCTCATTCTTTCGGTTACGGTGATCCCGACATTGCAAAAAATGTTTAGCGAATTTCAATTGAGGCTGCCTTTGCCGACGCGGGCACTCTTTGCCTTCTCTAACCTCGTCGTGAATCATCCAGGGTATTTTGCGATCCTCGTGGTGGTCGTCGTTGCCGCGATGCTACTGCTCCTGCGAGGTTTATCACAAATCTTTCAATGGAGTCAGCTAAGCTGGCTACTCGGCAACTTGGTGGCAGGTAACACTGGCAATGTATCTGGGATGGCGTATTTTATGGGCACCTTGGCCGAGATGCTCCAAATGGGTGCACCGGTCCCGGACTCCATTCGAGTGGCTGGACTTGCAAGCCAACGGCTGCACCTGCGAGTGCGGGCCGCACAACTTTCAGCCGAATTACAGAGTGCGGCGAAACAGCCAGTGCGATCCACCGTTGCGCACAATTTCCCTCCGCTCTTGTTCCACGCCTTGCAAGCAGATCCCGGCGGCGGTCCCAGCGTTTCGCTGCTTAGACAACTTGCAGCCATGTATTGCGATCGTTCATTGAATAGGCTTGAGTGGACAGCCAATTACATCAACCCCGTCGCTGTCATTTTCATCGGTGGACTAATTGGGGGCGTTGTTATTTCGCTCTTCATGCCACTGGTTTCCCTTGTGACCTCATTGTCTTGAAAGAAGTGGTGGTCGGTGATCATCCAACTGGCAAAAGCAATCGCAAATATAGCATTCCATCGATGGTCGCTTCCTAGTGTTTTCCTGCGCAAAGGCCCTGCGTGGCGACTAACCAGTGTTTGGCCTTGCGAATCGAGAGCCTCGATGAGGGAGTCGCTTATTCGCATGTTGGCAATTGCGCATCGCGAGCGGCTCGATGTGGCGCCGTTGGTCGAAAATCTTGCACG
>JBEBHM010000857.1:0-3419 GCA_040080875.1 Pirellula sp. | reverse complement strand
GTACGAAGACCGCACCATTGCCGGCTCGATCAGGATCACCGATCAATAGGTCGTCGGCGGCGTCGTTGTTAAGGTGCCCTGCACTGGCGATTCGCAACCGAGAACTATCGGGGTTAAGGCTTTGGGTCAATCCAGTGATGTTGACATCGGACTCAAACGCGACATTCAATAAAGCTGGCCACGTAGTTCGACCAAGCACGATTCGAACTTGACCCAACGGCTCACCGCTCACCGTTGCGAAGTCACCATCGGTAAATGCAATGTCGCCAAAGCCATCACCGTTAAAGTCACCTGTGGCGATGGCGTTGGCTATGATTGTCGGTAATGCACTTGGAACTGTCGTCAACCCGGAGTAGCCAAACGGCAATCGCAGCAGAAGATCCGGCGCAGCAAAGTCTGGCGACTTTACATTAGCGTCACCAAAATAGACTTTCGCCAGCCATGGAGTCGGGCCATTCTCTTGGATGGATCCAATGAAGTCAGCGAATCCGTCATGGTTGATATCGCCCAAAGGGATCGCGACCGGGCGATCGAGTCCGTCGGCTGATTGCAAGCGGATTTCTGCAGTGCTGGCTCCAACATGCAGCGTGCTGCCGACACCAAGCGTGCTCAGCGCATCCGCTTTGAAGGTCAATGTATAAGCCCCCATTGCTTCCGGCGGACGGATGGACGAGACATCATCTTTATTGACCGTGCGGGACTCGATGTGCAATCGTGACAAGGCAATGCTGTTGACATTGCTGATCGCAATCGATGAACCGCTAGGCTTGTTCAACCAGAATCCCATGCGATTGTCTTGCATGCCAAGTCGCTGGACCGTTACCAATGGCACGCCACTCACCGGAGGAAATTGAATGTTGATGGCTGCTTGTAATGGCGAGGCCAAACTGGCCGCCGTGTACGTTGTAGTCGCCGACAATGTGATTGCGATTGAACGGACGATGCCGTCGATGGTCAGGCTGAACGACAATGTTTCCGCCGCCGTTGTCAAGAACGACTTAACGTCGCTCGCGCTGACGATCGAAACATTGTTGATGTTCGGAACGTGAATCAGGTAATGGTCCGGCACACCAACGAACTGGTCGATCGGCACGGGTGACAAGCCGGAACCGGGGTCACTGTCGGTTGCGGCAAACAGAAAGAACGTGCGATCAGGATTGTTGGCATTGCCAACGACGTGATAGCCAAAGTTCGCCAAAACACTCGCGGTCGGAGTACCCGCCGTGCTCGCTTCGGGCGACGTGAACTGCAAGTCGATCATGCTCCGAACAACTTCGGCTGCCTTGCTCGCACCGAACGACTTAATTGCTTCGGGTGTTTGGAATACATACCAATCGCCGCGATCCCCTTGATGCAAGGAGAGTTCGTTGAGTACTACGTTGGCTCGCAAAGGATCCGCTAGTCGCAGCGGCAGCAGACTGTCCGTGAGCAAGGACGCATACGCCACGATGTCGTTGGACTGTCCGGTGGCAAATTCATATCGATCAGGAACCAACGAGGGAATTCCGCCAGCAATCCAATCATCACCGCTGTTGCCGCTGAGGTCGTCGTTTCCGCCACCGCCTACGATGACATCAGCATCGTCGCCACCTTCGATGATGTCATCACCAGCACCGCCAAATAGACGATCGCTGCCAGCGCCACCGCGAATCGCCAAATTTGAATTGGCTCGTTGCGGGCGGTCTTCCGGATCGATACCCCATTCACCTCCTCGAATCAAGTAGCCTGCATCGCCATGAACTTCATCGTTGCCAGCGCGCGTCTCAAGCACCGTGCTCTCGGTCCGCAACGACGTGTAGTATGCATACGCCTGAGCGAAACCAGGTACAACATTGCTGCCATTGATCGTTGCCGTCGTCGGCGCAATTCCAATCGACGCGGCAATCGAGTTGGGTAAGCTGCTGACGATCAGTGTCGCCGTTGCACCGATGCGAACCGTCGATAGGACAATACGTCCAGCGCGAACTTCCGCAACTAAGTCGGTCGCCAGACCCTGTGCAGCAATTGCCGCGTTGATCTGAGTCGCAAGTTGGGTGAACAAGGCATTGAACTTGGTGCTATCTTTCGTTACCGTGATCGTCCTCGTAAGACCGTTGACAGTCACTACAAAGACGGCGTCATTGCTCAATCGACCTGCCACGATTTCAGAAGCGTTGGATGGAGCAGAGCCTGTATAAACTGCCGCTCCAGGGAATGACTCAGCCACGAAATCATTACTCAACAAATCCCAGATTCGGCTGGTGAATTCGTTGCGGTGAAGAATTGTGTTCCAACGTATCGCGACATTATCTTGGATTGGGTCACCTTGGGCATCAAGGTCTCCGCCCAAGAATAGGACTTCATCCGCACCGTCACCGCCGTCGAAACGATCGCTATACGTCGGGACAAAAGTCGTCTGACCGTCGATTGTGATGGCCCGCTCGCCGGCTCGAGTGAGGGCTTGGGCGTCTGGCAGGATTTGATAGATATCGTCGCCCGTTCCACCCCAGATCAAATCGCCCTTTTGACGATCAATACCTCCAGACAATACATCATTGCCAGCGCCGCCAAATATCCAGTCTTCACCTGGTCCGCCTTGGATCACGTCGTTGCCAGTTCCGCCTAAGATGACATCTTTGCGGACAACTAAGATCTTGTCTGATAAGTCCACGATCTCCCGTTTCGATAGATTTAATTGCAGTTTGCCTCCCATTCGCGGCACGAACTCATAACGTGTTGGTCCGATACCAGAAACACTGATCCAGTAGGATGTTCCGGCCTTCAGGCCCGTGAGCGGAATGGATGTGCTGTCGCCAGCAATGCCGCTGACTGCACGCACTGAGGCAGCGTTCTGCGCAGAGGAAGCAAAGACTTGAATCGTCGCAACACCTGCGGCCTCAAACAGGTTCGTCAGCAACTCATCGCCCGCAGTCGCGTCTCGTGAAAGTGCAAATTGATACCAAGCCACGTCTGCCGTTTCTGCGGGGAGCTTGCGGAGCGAACGCCCTTGTATCGAACCGTACAGATCAAGCGGTGCATCAAGTACAGTGGCAGTGGCTAGCGCATTGTTCGCGGCCCCTCCCGTCACGAATTCGATTTCATAGACCGTCGGAATCAAGTCCGTTGTGATCTGTAAGAAGTAGTCGGGGTAGTCTGGGTCGGCAACTAGTCCAGCAATCAATGCGAGATCGATGACTCCCGAACTTGTCGTAGCCAATGTTGATCCGGTTGAATCAACTAGCCGCATGGTCATCCGATCGTTTGACGAAATACTCCGCACGCGGATTTCTTCGCCCGCACCCGGTATCGTCGCAAAGTGGAACTTGTACCAATCTATGTCGGTTGGACTGTCAATCGTTAGTCCGCTGAAGAGCTTCTCACCAGCCAGCCGTCCAAAGTCATAAGCGTGACCTGAATCTCCGTTGCCAACGCCGTTGTCG
>JBEBHM010000179.1:0-12774 GCA_040080875.1 Pirellula sp. | reverse complement strand
GCGGATCTCTACTTTGAAGAGGAAATGCCGTTTTAGATCATGCAGTTCACTATAGCCGCCATCGTCACTACCAAGCGTATCGAGGGAGAAACTCGATACTGTGTCCAAACTCTGGGAGACTTTCGACTAACCGCGACGGACGTTCTGCTGAAAACGGCGCTGCAACGTTTGGCTCAAGTGGCCCGCAAACAATTGCAAACCTGGATCGAGCGAGGGCGAGCACAGCAGATTTCTAACTGGCTCTTTAACCCTGAGGATGTCGTTTCACTGTTCAAGGAGCATTTGACCCTTCGAACTCGAACGCTAACTTGCAAAACATTGCTTTGCGAACGAAGTACTCCCAGTGGCTCGTATGTCTTCGTACCGTTGATTGCCAACTTGCATTACCAACGGATACCGAGTGTGCCATTCCGAGCACAGGCAACCGAAGTGTTGACGCAATGGTGCAACGAACAACTTAAGGAGGACAGCCATGCCAGCCTGGATGAGCTTGTTTTGACAGGCGATGCGTGGATCGAGCCGCTCGACATAGGGCTCACCATGATTGCGGCCAAGAAAAAGAAGAAGGGTAAACAGGGTGCGTTGTTGGGCCAATCCAACCCTGGCGGTGCCGAGGCGCTCGAACGTATCGGACGGTGTCTGGACTTTCACATCGATAAGCGTCCAACCCTGGTTGGCCGAGACTCACTGGCGGATCGACTGCATCGATTAATAGACACACGCCGACGGCAAAGTGTTTTGCTCATCGGCCCTGCTTCGGTTGGCAAGACGGCTATCCTTGAGGAAGTTGTGAGGCGTCGCGTCGCAGCCCGGAAGCCCAAGTCGAGGCACCGCAAACAAACTTGGCTCGTTTCTCCCAGTCGAGTCATCAGCGGCATGTCGTATCTCGGTCAATGGGAAGAGCGCTGGCTGGCCATACTCAAAGAGGCGTATCGTCGAGATCACGTACTCTACTTCGACGACCCGATTGGATTGTATGCTGCAGGCAAAACCCGCGATAGCGATCTATGCTTGGCCGATGTGCTCAAGGCCTTTGTCTCCGAACATCCGGTCAGGTTAGTTTTTGAATTGACACATGGAGAGTTGTCTGTCTTGCGGCGACGCGATCGCTCGCTGGTGGACAACCTGGTGCCGCTCGCAATCGAACCTATGGATGAATCGGCCACGCTTCGAACACTCGTTCAAGTAGTCACGGAAATCGAAGCGAGCAAGGGTTGCTATTTCCATCCAGGCCTACTTCCTAAATTCATCGATTACGGAGCCATTACGTCTCCGCATCAGTCCTTGCCAGGCAAAGCCATTGCGTTGGCGCATGGACTGGTCAGCCATGCAACCAAAAAGCCCATCGAGGATTCGTCGCACGGGATCGACGACAACTTGCATGGCACTCGCCCAGTTCGATCCGTTGGCGGAACGGATCTAGATCAATTCGTCGAACAACGCACTGGACTGCGGCTGGATTTGAGACGCAAATCCTTTTCGTTGGATAGTCTGCGTGAACTGCTTGGACGAATGCTTTTTGGGCAACCTCGCGCGGTTGATGTGTTGAGTCGCTATGCCATGCGATCGATCAAGGGGCTACAATCCATGGATCGCCCATTGGGGGTGTTTTTGTTTCTCGGCCCGACGGGCGTTGGAAAAACGGAATCCGCCAAGGCCTTGACGCGATTGTTGTTCTTGGACGAATCTCGCATGGTTCGAATCGACATGAACGAGATCACATCAGCACAAGCGGCCGAGGAATTGATCGGCACTCTCGAGCATCCCGACGGCCGACTGCCGTCGGCCTTAAGACGCCAACCTAACTGTGTATTGCTCTTGGATGAAATTGAGAAGGCTCATCCAGATGTCTTCGACTATTTGCTTCAAGTCATCGGGGAGGGACGCTTGAGCGACGCACGCGGTCGACTGGTCGATTTTAGAAATTCTTTCATCATCATGACCAGCAATCTCGGCTCCATGGAGCAACGGAATGCGATGGGCTATGAATCCGAGAGCTCGATGGAGGAATCCCATTGGGACGCGGTCTACCGACGCGCAGCACAACAGTTCTTTCGCCCAGAATTTCTTAATCGTATCGACGAATTTGTCGTATTCCACAGGCTCAATCGACGGGATATGAGTGGCGTCGTCAATCGACACCTGGACGGGCTCATGCAACGTGATGGACTTTTGCGTCGACGTGTGTTCCTGCATGTGGATGATACGGCTTCCGAATGGATTATCGATCGAGGATACGACCCCAATCTGGGCGCTCGCGCCATCCAACGTGCGATCGAACAACACGTTACTCAACCCTTGGCGGACCAGATGGCCGCTTCGAAAGTAGACTCTTCCGTGTGGACGCGATTGCGAGTTGCCAATGGCTCGTTGCAATGCGTTGCCAGCGAACTTAGAGATATTCCGCTCGGTACCGTTGAACCAGACGCACCCATCGATGCGTGCATCGCGCAGTCAAGACAACGGCTGGATTGCGTACGAAACCGCCTCAGTGTTCGCTCTCCGTCAAACCAACATGCCATCGATCCCCTCAGCCAATTTGACTACTACGCAGTTCATAACGTACTCGCAGAATCCGAAGAAATGCTCCGGGACATCAAAGATTGGCGCCAAGACGCTTTGGCACCCAACATTACTCCCATTCATTCGACGATCAAGTCAACTCCATCCAAAATCATTGCGAATTCGAATCATCGGTACGTCGACACACGTAAGAATGCTCGGCGCGACGATATTGCCACCCTCAAGTTGCGTGAATCCATCGCGGAGTCCTCGCAAGGACTCGTCGGTGTCTCGTCCAAGGCGAGACAGTTGTTGCGTCAAGTGCGATTGGCGGAGCTTGTAATGGACTGCATCGACGATCCAAAGAGTTGGATATTCCAGGCGACCTTTCTGAATCCGCCTAAATCGGATCGCCCTTTGGACACCTATTGGAAGGGAGGTCTCATGGATCGTTCGGTGACTTCCCTGCCCAAAGATTTGAACGGCTGGTGTGCTGAAATGTTTGCCAACTTTGGATACTCGGTGCGACTCCCTCACGATAGGTCGTTTGTCGCAATCGACGGAGCAAGCGCCCGATGTCTCATCGAACCGCTTTTGGGAACCTACCAAGTTAGCAGCCAGTTCGGTACAGACCAATTGTTGTTGATCCAAGCGAAGCCGATTGCAGTCAATACACTGCGCCCCGATTTTTCGGCAAGCACGGAAGCACTCGTCGGAGACGATTTCCTAACATGCCAGACGGAAGTGCGATCGATGAGATCGGCCCAGGGCGATCCTATCGACACCTATTGCGGTCCCTTGGGATGGATGACTATCCGCGGCGCAATCCAAGAACGATGGCAAGACTATCGTACCGGCGCCAGCGTTGCATTTCCCTATAGCCGGGAATGGGACGGCTGGCTCCTAGATCAACAGCTCCAAACCCCCAACCTCGTTTTAACCCCTTAACTTCAAACTTCCCACTTCCCACTTCAAACTTCATCTGTGTTTTACCAAGAGCCTATACTGATTAGCAATCGAGGAGACGGATTGATTGTCGCCGTGTCCTTGGTGGAACCTGCGCGCCAGGCCGTTTCCGAATCGAGGGCCGGCGCCAAGAAAATTTTGGAACGGTTGATTTCGAAAGAGCTCAAACTAGGGAGGGTCGATGTCAAGCGATTCCAATCCGTAGACTTAGTCGAGCGATCGTTCGAAGCACAGCCGATGCACATTCATAAGCATCGGCGTTATCCCGCAGGCCCCACGATTAATATTCCGATTCGAATCGTTCGGGTGGTCGACGAGTGGGACAAGCTGTTTGCGGTACTACCCGATCTCGGCATCGAGTTCTACTGTCCGGTTGAGTCCGATTTCAATCTCATGTTGAATGAAACCATGCGATCCATGATGGCCGCTATCTCGCCCGAGCGAATTGCTCAGCTTTGGTCCCCATGGCTAAGTGAGATTGACTGGATTCGAGTCAAGATGCGCACCGCCTCGAGAGGTCACACGATTCGTCGACCGATGACCCTAGTCGAAGTCGCCGAACCCCTTGGCAACACCAAGCGCCCCTTACTGCCGCCCGGACTGAGATTTGTGGAGATCGAGCAGATCATGAACCAACTGCAAACCGGCAACTGCTTGCTCGTTGGCGAAACGGGGGTTGGTAAGACCACGCTGTTGCATATCGCGACACGAGAACTGCATCGCAGTGAGCGACTCAACGCTAAAACCAACAAACGAAAACAATCCATCGAGCCCAAGTATTGGCTGACGAATGCAAATCGCATTATCGCGGGCATGCGTTATCTTGGGCAATGGCAAGAGCGAGTCGAACGGATGGTGGCAGAGTTGTCCGACATCGAGGGGACACTCATTGTAGAGAACCTGCGTGACTTGGTCACGATCGGTGGTCAATCCGCCAACGAATCCTTGGGCGCGTTTTTGGTTCCATATCTGCGCACAGGTCAACTTCGTTTGGCTTGCGAAGCCACACCGCAACAACTTGAGCACTGTCGACGGACACTGCCAGCATTGGTTGATCTCATGCCCACCGTACGTATCGAGGCGATGAACCCCATCGAAGAGGCGAGTCTGATTGAACATATACTCGAACGGAGAAGCCGCGAAACGTTGACCTCGGACAGTCTTTTGATCGGTTCCACCATTCAACGCTTATGCAGGACATTTCTTGCCAGCCGCCCTGCACCCAGCGCCTCGGTATCATTTGTCGAACAATGGATCAGTCGAGTCAATGACACACCCGCTCTCCTACACAAATCTGATAATTCGAGCCAAATAACCGTGGACCGAAGCTCGGTCGGCTCAGTCTCGGTCAGTCATGCAGTCGACGAATTTTCGCGATGGACGGGTCTGCCAGAGGAACTGCTCTCAGAGCGCAGTGTGTTGGAGCGAAGCCAAGTAGAGAAAACGTTGGCCAAGGAAGTGATTGGACAGCCACAAGCCTGCAGTATCGTAGCAGGCGTTGTGATGCGGCTCAAGTCGGCCATGCATGATATGCGTAAGCCCTTCGGTTGCTTGTTATTTTGCGGCCCGACGGGTGTTGGCAAAACACAACTTGCCAAAACGTTGGCCAAGTACCTATTCGGTGCGAGCGGGCGCACGACGAAATTAATCCGATTGGACATGAGCGAGTATCAGGCGGTGCAGGCAGGCTATCGATTCCTGAATGATGCATCGAATAAGCCTTCGCGTTGGATTCAGGACGTGCGCCATCAACCTCTTCAGATTTTGTTATTGGACGAAATCGAAAAGGCATCTTTCGAGGTGTTTGAAATCTTGCTGAGTCTATTGGATGAAGGGAGGCTTACGGATAGTCACGGCAATGTAACGAATTTTCGGTCGACGGTGGTGTTGATGACCAGCAATCTGGGCTCGACCCGAAAAAGCCTGTCCGGCTTTCACGGTGCCTCCATGCCCGACTACGACAGCGAAGTGCGTAAGGCGCTTCGTCCGGAGTTCATCAATCGTTTGGAAGCGATCGTACCATTCTGTCCCTTGTCCCACGACCACATTCGTTCGATGGTAACCAAGGAACTGAACGAATCTACCGATCGCGAAGGCATTAAGCGGCTGGGACTGAAATTGACGTTTGGCGAATCACTCGTGGAGCAATTGCTCAAGGTCGGGTTCTCGGAATCGCTCGGAGCTAGACCGCTGCAGCGGACGATCGAAACGATGGTTATGAGTAGTTTGGCAAATTGGATTGTTCAAACCCAACCAAAATCAAACGGGCACGTTCACGTCGACTGGGATCCTTCCGCCGGAGTTCAGATAATATCGTAGAACGGCGTTATTGTTCGCTCTTCATGTAGCAACGGCTGGTTTCGACATAGTGCTTCCAGCCGTGTTGGATCATTGCCAAGTCGTGCTCCGAGGTAGCACGCACCACTTTGCCAGGGATACCCATCACCAAAGAATTGGGGGGGATGACTTTGCCCTCGGGCACGAGAGCTCCCGCAGCGATGATCGATCCCGACCCAATGACCGCCCCATTGAGAATGACCGCGCGAAGTCCAATAAGGCACTCATCTTCGACCGTCGCACCATGAACAATGGCCCCGTGGCCCACGGTCACGCGCTGGCCAATGGTACAAGGCAAGCCATGGTCTGCGTGCAAGCAACAGAGATCTTGTATGTTGGACTGCGCACCGATACGGATCGGCTCAATGTCGCCGCGAATCACTGCGCCAAACAACACACAGGCTTCTGGACCGATGTGCACTTGGCCGCGCACGGTTGCGTTGGCGGCGACGAACGCTGTCGGATCGATCAGATCGGGTTCAAATTTCGTACGCATCAACCTAGGTGCTCACTCCGGAAGCGGTCTGTCTTTTGTTTCTGGCAGGAATAGAAGTGCAATCAAGCCTACCAAAAAGAAAAGGCTCATCCACGTGCATGCATCTCGAAAAGCCTGCAGCTTTTGTTCCAAAGGTGCGTCCTTGGGAGCAAGGAATTTGGCCAACTCGCCCAACGTGATCGGGCCCGTCGCCGCAACATAACGTCCGACGTTGTAACAAAAACTGGTCCCTGTGCTTCGCAAGCGTGTAGGAAACAACTCAGGAAGGTAAACCGCGAAACCCGCAAACAGTGCCAATTGGCAAAAGCCCATAATTCCACTCAGCCAAATCATGGAAATTCCGTTGAATGTCCGAAAGAACGTAATGGTCGCTACCATGGCCGCGATAAACCCGATGGCAAAAGCAGGCTTTCGACCGATGCGTTGGCACATGTAGGTAAATGTCAACATCCCGAAGAACGCACCCGTATTTTGTACGATGCCGTTGACGCCCCTCCAAGTCGACTGAGCGCTCTTGATCATTTCCGGCGTCGCGTTCGGGTCCGATTCTTTCATTCGTAACTCGATTACGCCGTTGATCAGTTCCGGACTAAAGAATCCGATCCCCCAAACGCCGATCACGCCGGCAACACAGAGCAGCATGCCACCGATGGCCGACTTGCGCCAACGTAGATCGCCGAACAATGTCGCATACGAGCCGAACTTGACGCCAGTAAGCTTGCCTTCTCGGCGTGCATTCACCCATTTTTCAGGCTCTTTGAGTCGCAGCTGGATAAAGACGCATAAAAATGCAGGCAACGCTCCAAAGAGGAACATTATTTTCCAACCAACGTTTGGATCGATGGTTCCCGCGGCACCCAATCGCCCGACCACGATGCTCATCAGGCCGGCTGCAATGTTTCCAACTGCGGACAACGCCTGCAGGAGTCCCAGTGCTGGCGTTCTCGATCGTTCCGGTAAGCTATCCGCAACCAGAGCTACTGCCAATCCAAAGACGCCACCGACCCCCAATCCGGTTAAGAATCGATAAAAGAAAAAATCGACAGGACCCGTGGAGAATGCGCTAAGACCTGTAAAGAGCGAATAGAGAAGGACTGTAAACGCAAGAGTCTTCGCACGTCCAATACGGTCACCGATCGATCCAAAAAATAGGCCTCCTGTGGCCCAACCAATCATGAATATCGATGTGGCGTAGCCAGCGTACTGGGTGATGACCGGTCCATCGGTCCCTTTCGGTAGCAAGGCCTTGAGGGCTTCGCCTCGCGATAGGATAAACACCTGTTGATCCAAGCAGTCGAATAGCCATGCCATCGAAGCCATTGCGAAAACAAACCAGTGGTAACTTGTGAGACCTTGCCACCAGCTGATTTTTGTTCCATTTTCTGACATTCGGCAAACTTTCGTACTTGGGCATATAAAGGCGGGGCAAACAAGGGAGTGGATTATAACCAAAACCATTTGGCTGTTATGGGCGGCAACCCCAGAAATCCTTGACGCATCCGGTCCAAACGCGACGATCCTTCGAAAGCCGACGGACAAAAGTGCTCGTTCAATAGTGGCCCCGTTGCTCCGCAACGGGGAGTAGTGATGGCAGAGATTGTGGCCGCGTTGCTCCGCAACGGCGAGCCGTGAAATGAGGCGGCGAGCCGTGAAATGAGGCGGCGAGCCGTGAAATGAGGCGGCGAGCCGTGAAACGAGGCGGCGAGCTGTGAAAAGAGAAGGGGAACGAGACGCGGATTCGCGTCGCGGAGCGACGCTTCCATATTTGGATTGAATCTGTAGCGATCGCAATGAATTTTGCGACCCTATGCAAGTCATTCGCTGGTGAGAATTTGAAAAATCGGGATTTTGTTGTCGCACAACGCCGACATCTCTATTGTTAACATCGCTGCCCCCATGTGCGATTCAATGCTCACCACCAATATCGTTCCGGCGAAGGCGATATTGGTGAGTGAGCTTTCTTGGTTTCAGCCCTATACAAATATCGAGGAGAACCGAAGCTAACTTCGTTTGCGCTGTCTGAGCTGTCCGCTAGGCAGTGCAGGAATATGAATCGAGAAACCACGCCCCATTCTTGTGGTTGACCTTTTTTCTGCTTCGGCGCCAATTTTTGGAAACAAGGTCTTAAGTTCCTTCATCGAAACTTTCCCTAGGAAGCCATGTTTTTCGGGAGACTTGCCAGCTGAGGAAAAATAGAACTCATCCGTCTTAGGCTCGTATCGGTACAACGCAGAGCCGTCTGGAATTGGCCCACTCGGCGGATCTGCAGGAGTTGGATTGCCTGGCGGGATGGGGACTGGAAAGTTGGATCCAACATCACCTGGTTCCTCACAAAGGCCCATAGTCTCTTCACAATAGTACCCAGGCGGAGCTGTACCACCTGTCAATATCCAAAACTCACCATCGCAAACGTAATTGCAGGTAGATCCAAGTTTATCTCGCATGTTTGTTCCTTAGCTGGAGATCTGAAATATAAACTAGCCGAAAAGCTACTTCGCTCAAATTGGTCTTGGCAAGTCGCCATTTATGGCGGGGCATGGGTACCAAACTCGATTTCCAGTTCCCGCCTTTGACAATCACGAGTTGATCCAGTCCGACCTGGTAAGTCGTTTGCAAAGATCGGTTCCCTAAAGAAAAAGTGTTGGTCCATTCGCGATGGACTAATGAGGCGGGGTCGCATGGTTCGCCAATCGACTCACTGTTCTCGCCAATTTTTTGGAAGTATTCGCTTTCCAACTCGCCAAATGGAAAACTCGAAACGGTGCCCTTGCGAACTAAACATTCCCACTCCCAAGCGGATGGCAAACGATAGCCGCTCGTTGGTTCTCTATATGCAGTTGTATTCCCGTCGGTAGGGGTCAGTGAAACGCTTTCGAACCTGCCTTCGTTACAATTGATCCAATCACAAAATGCAACCGCCTCCAGCCAACTCACGTACGAAACCTGGCCTGCGCAAGGATGCGGAAACTTGGAGGAGTCGAACTTGGTAAATTGAACTTCGTCCACAAACTCCTCGGAATACGCGAATGAACTCTCGATTTGTTGTGTAGCACCAGGGTGAATATCGTTCGGTGCGTTACCAAACCAATAATTGGTTGGACCACGCACGATGCTCATTTGCATTCCGCTCGAGTTCACATACCAATTGCGATCACTCTTGATTTGTTGTGACTCGGGAGCTTGGTCAACAGAACCCACAAACTCAGAGTCGCCTAGGTTCAAGAGGGCGTTTCTGGCTAAGCGATGCACGCTGGCCGACGGATGCTCGGAATAGAACCGTCGTAACAACTCAAGCCGATCCTGGAGAGGCAGCGCATCACCTACTTCCCCTGGACTTGACCTCTCCGAATCCGTGTAAGCACTTCGATGGAGTAAACAAGCTAGCGCCCCCGTGCAACGCCAATCGTCGCGATAGCTACCAACCCTCTCCAATATAGGGCGGAGAGAAATATCAGAATTGGCTAACCAATAGATCAGGTAGTTACGAGCTTGCGGCAAAGGATTGAAGTCGAGCGTCCGTTCGACTAGTTCCATGTCTCCAAGTCGGTACGATAGCAGCGCAAGTTTGGCTTTCCAACGGGAGCGTCGGTCGATTTCGTCGTTTGCATGTGTTGGATCGAGGACTTCATTTTCATCCTGATTTTTTATCGACGCCTGCCATGAAGCCACATGCTCCGCGGGCACGTCGAGGGCGTTTATGATTCTGAGTAGTTCTGACGTATCAGCTTTTTTCAATAGAACCAGGACGCGATCGAGTTGATTATTTTGAGACCATCTCTTGGTGATGCTACTCAATACTTTCGTGCGACTGACTCCATCAATGCGAGCTGCGGGTATATTGCTGACATGTTCGAGTAACGAAAAAGGAACATGCTGAAGCAGCGTGCAGAAGCCTTCCAATTGATCTGGCAGGGTCGATCCAATCAAGCGGCTAGCCAACTCGGCCATGGTGGACTCATCAACGTTGCTCGAGACGCAACATGCTGCAAACGTTTTTCTCCACGGGTCCTCTTCGGAATGGGGCACACGGGACTGAATCTCGTTCCACTCGGAAAGCGCTAGTACATTACCTTGCTTGTACTGTTCGAGCCACTTGCTGAGCCCCGATATCTGTCCGTCATAAATCCAACATAGGAGCTGTGAACGACGAACATAGGATTCCGCATTCCAAGGTCCCGAGGCGACTTCCGTACGAGCTTTTGAAATGGATCGGCTGTTACCGGATATCGACAAGGCCATATAACCAATGGCGATTGCAACGACCAAGATCGAACACATCCACGTGCACATTCGCCAAGCGACCGATCGTCTGCCATGCGTCCACTTCATCGCATCCGGTGTTTGATCATTGAGCCATCGCCTAAGATCATCCGCGAATTCACTTGCTGACTGATAGCGATCAGCTGGTTCCCGCTGGAGGCAACGCCGAACGATTGCATCGAGTTCGGTTGGAATACTTGGATTGAACGACCGTACAGAGGGAGCCTCCAAATCTCGGATAGCCAGCATAACAGCCATCGCGGCCCCATCGAATGGCTTCTGCTTAGCAAGCAATTCGAACAGGATGATACCCAACGAATAAACATCGGATCGCGCATCCACACTGGAAGAATTACCTTTAGCCTGCTCGGGACTCATATAGTGTGGTGTGCCGACCAAATCTCCCACATGGGTCGTATGCATCGTACCGTCGAGATACTTGGCAATGCCAAAGTCGAGAACACGTACTCTCGGCAGCCGAGTTTTGGAGCATTGAGCGCTAGGCTCGTCATCGGTGCGTCCGTACAAATGCTCGATCATGATGTTGGACGGTTTTAAGTCTCTGTGAATGATGGCACAGGAATGGGCGGCGGCAATCGCATCTGCCACTTCCGTCATGATCGAAACGGAGGTACGTACATTCACTTCGCGAGAATCGCAAAACTCTTGTAGGTTTTGTCCTTCCACCAGTTCCGAAACCAAGAAATGAACACCTCGCCACTGACCAACTTCCAGCACTTGGACGACACCCGGGTGTTTGATTCGGCTCGTCGTCGCAGCTTCCATCGCAAACGGCTGGTCGGTCGAATGGCGACGGGTCGCAATTTTCAAAGCAACTCTGCGCCGAATCTCGACATCTTCGGCTTCAAAGACGGAACCAAAATTCCCTTTGCCTATTCGTTGGTTGATAGCAAATCGATCGATATGCGACGGAAGCTCTGAATCGGTGGTCGGTGAAGCCGACGGTTGTCCTAAAGTTTCAGCGCCACTGTTAGCGATGGTGCGGTCGACCTCAACCGACTTGGGAGATTGAGCGATGAGGGGGTCACGCAGCGATTGTGGCAATCTGAGGTATTGAAAGCATTGTCGCTCGGTCAGGATCAACTCCCGTAATATCCGCTTTCGATGGTTGGGGCTGGCAAAAGTGGAGAACTCGCGAACACTGGGATGAATACCCTTTTTCCACATGTCTTCGAACGCATTGCAAATCACATCTACCTGCGTTGAATAATCGGACTCAACGAGTTGCTCGATCGGTATTGGAAGCTGAATTGATTCATTCATGTTGTTTCAATTGCGTTGAGTCAGAGACCTGCAAAATCTAAACTTTGCGTAAAGTGTCGCAAGCGATTTTGGCCAATAATAGTTAGAATTTCCAATGTAGTAATTTTTTTCGAATTCCGTGCATTTTTTTGTCGCACAGCCTCGTCGACATTCGTTTTTACAGTAGTGGATCAGTTTTGTCGGTAACTAGGTTTCTCGACAGTCAAATGCATTGTTGAAGCAACATCATCCACGTTGTTGCGGTTGAGGAACAGTTCAGGAGGACCT
The DNA here is from genome assembly GCA_040080875.1 of Pirellula sp. Classification (GTDB taxonomy): domain Bacteria; phylum Planctomycetota; class Planctomycetia; order Pirellulales; family Pirellulaceae; genus JBKCUI01. The sequence continues at coordinate 662 of JBEBHM010000179.1, read as the reverse complement.
AGACTAAAACCTTTTGAATAATGCGAAGATTGGTCGTGGCACCACATGTCGGGTTCTGACGCGGAAAAAGGTTCAGTAAGTGGGTGGATCGAATTGCTTCGTCTTGGTAGGTCGGATGCAATTGAGCCGCTACTTGAGAGATACTTCAAACGCTTGGCTTCATTTGCCGACCGGAAGTTACGAGACGGAATTCGAACGAGCGACGATGGCGAGGATATCGCGTTGCAGGTCCTGCAGAGTGTCGTCGAGAAGATTGGAATCGGCAATTACCCCGAGCTAACGGACCGCAATGATCTGTGGCTATTGCTTATGGTCGCGGCGCATCGCCGTGTAATCGACCAACAACGCAGAGAATTGCGGTGGGAGCAACTCTTTGCACCGGTTCGCACGATCACGGATCTGATGGAGTCCTGGAACAATGATCTGGACGGATACTTGAGTCAAGACGATGCGCAGCAAAAGGCGCTCGAGTTAATCGACTTTTGGGATCACATGATCAACAAGATCGCAGAACCAGTGCATCGCGAGATCGCGAAGCTAAAGCTCGAGGGCTACACCAATCGCGAGATCGCTGTCAAACTTGAGTTTACCCCTAAGAGAGTCGATCGCGTTGTCGCAGGAATCATCGCGCGCTGGAAAGAAATTCTCGAACAAGACTCGGA
>JBEBHM010000178.1:0-12775 GCA_040080875.1 Pirellula sp. | reverse complement strand
GATTGAAACCGGGCGATCGATGGTGTTTGTGCGTGCAACGATGGAAAGAAGCGTTTGAAGCGGGAGTAGCACCTCGCATCGTGTTGGAATCGACGCACATTTCGACGCTGGAGTTTGTGGATCTCCAAGATCTTGAGGAGCATTCGATAGCCTAACGATGAATGACCGATTTCAAGAACATCTGCATTCGTTGAATGAAACCATGCGACAAGCGGGGACATTCAAAACCGAAAGGGTGATTGACTCGCCACAGGGAACAGTGGTGCGAATGGGAGATGGACAAGAACTGCTCATCATGTGCGCCAACAATTATTTGGGTCTAGCACAACACCCGGAGGTACGGAAAGCGGCAGAGCGTGGACTAGAACAATGGGGATATGGGCTAGCGTCGGTTCGGTTTATTTGCGGAACGCAAACCATCCATAAGCGATTGGAAGCGAAACTAAGCGAATTCTTGGGGATGGCGGACACGATCCTATATAACTCGTGTTGGGATGCCAATGGAGGTTTGTTTGAGACTATTCTTGGACCGGACGACGCGATCGTTTCGGATGAACTCAATCACGCGAGCATCATCGATGGGATCAGGCTTTGCAAAGCTCAACGATTCCGTTATCTCAACAACAATATGCAGGACCTAGAGGAAAAACTGCAGTCCGCCAAGTCAGCTCGATTCAAATTGATAGCCACAGACGGTGTTTTCTCTATGGATGGAACCATAGCGGATTTGGGCAGCATTTGTGAATTGGCAGATCGATACGACGCGATGGTGATGGTTGACGATTCACACGCAGTGGGCTTCGTAGGTACGCGAGGCCGTGGTACGCACGAACTGTGTGGAGTGATGGACCGCATCGACATATTGACGGGCACGTTGGGCAAAGCTCTAGGTGGTGCTAGCGGAGGCTATACGTCGGGACCAGCGGAGTTGATCGAAGTGTTGCGACAAAGATCGCGAACCTATTTGTTCTCGAATACGGTGGCGCCACCGATCGTGGCGGGCACGTTAAGAGCGCTAGACCTTTTGCAGGAGTCGACTGAGCTTAGAGATCGATTGGAGTCCAACACAACCTATTTTAGGAACGAGATGGAGCGTTACGGACTTAATATTTTGCCAGGCAAACACCCCATCGTACCGGTGATGATCGGCGATGCTAGCAAAGCGGCGTCGGTAGCCAAGTCGATGTTGGCCGATGGCATCTACGTGATCGCTTTTTCTTATCCTGTGGTTCCACAGGGAAAAGCTCGGATTCGAACCCAAGTATCCGCCGCGCATTCGCCAGAACAACTGAAAAACGCAGCCGAGTCTTTTGCAAGACGAGCGAAATAACCAGAGTAAAACGATTGTCCTCAATCGTTTAGCGAGCAAACGACTAGCGATCAAAAATCAAACAAATAGGGACACTTCTCGCCAATCGCTAGGTTACTCGACATCGAAAGCGAGGACATTCCTGTTTTTTCGTACTCGTACTCGTACTCAGCAACTGTGGTACTCGTACTCGTAAACCTAGCCGATCCTAGAGTACGAGTAGGAGCTAGTCGTCCACTTTTTGGCATTGACCAAGCATTACCCCCTTTTTCATTTCAGGATGGGCACTAATGTATTGTCAAATCGTAGGATTGACATCCTGTCGGTTGGGATTTCACAGTTTTGCAAGGGTCTTTGGGGCTCACGGAAGCGAGCGAGGACGTAATGAATTCATACAACTTGACCCACCTAAAGCAGTTGGAAGCAGAAAGCATCCACATTATCCGCGAGGTTGCGGCCGAGTTCCAAAAACCGGTGATGTTGTACTCGGTCGGAAAAGACTCGGCCGTGATGACTCACTTGGCGCTCAAGGCGTTCTATCCAGCCAAACCACCCTTCCCGTTTTTGCACGTCGACACAACCTGGAAATTCAAGGAAATGATCGCTTACCGAGACAACTACGTCAAAAAGGAGTTGGGAATCGATTTGCTGGTCAAAATCAACCACGAGGGTCTCAAGCTAGGTATCGACCCCTCGGAGAACAGCGAAAAACATACCGAGGTCATGAAGACCGACTCGCTCAAGAGTGTCTTGACGGAGTATGGATTCGACGCAGCCTACGGCGGAGCACGCCGAGACGAAGAAAAATCTCGTGCGAAAGAGCGAGTGTTTTCGTTTCGCGACAAATTCCATCGCTGGGATCCCAAAAACCAACGGCCCGAGCTTTGGAATCTTTACAACTCGCGGGTCAATCCTGGAGAGAGCATCCGAGTCTTTCCGCTTTCCAATTGGACAGAATTGGATGTTTGGCAATACATCTACTTGGAAAAAATCCCGCTGCCGGACTTGTACTTTGCCAAAGTGCTTCCGGTGGTTTGGCGGAACGGTACGTGGATCCATGTGAACGATGATCGGTTGAAGCTGAGACCGGGCGAAAAGATTGAACACAAGATGGTGCGATTTCGAACGCTCGGTTGCTATCCGCTGACCGGCGGTGTTGAGTCCACGGCAACGACTTTGCCAGAAATCATTCAAGAGATGCTGTTAACGACCACGTCCGAGCGTCAGGGACGCGTGATCGACAAGGATGGCGGCGGGGCAGGAATGGAACTCAAGAAGACGCAGGGATATTTCTAAGACATGTCACATCAAAGCGATTTGATCGCCAAAGATATTTTGGCGTATCTGGAACAACATGAACGCAAAGAGCTTCTTCGATTCATCACCTGCGGCAGCGTCGATGACGGCAAGAGTACCCTCATCGGTCGATTGCTGTACGACAGCAAGATGCTCTACGAAGACCAATTGGCGCAGATAGAATCGGAAAGCAAAGTGCACGGCACCACCGGAGGTGGATTCGATCCAGCGCTGGTGACCGACGGGCTCAAAGCCGAACGGGAACAAGGCATCACGATCGATGTGGCGTATCGCTATTTTTCGACCGCCAAACGCAAGTTCATCATCGCGGATACACCCGGGCACGAACAATACACTCGCAACATGGCCACGGGTGCGTCGACCGCCGATTTGGCTATTATCTTGATCGATGCCCGCCACGGTGTGTTGACACAGACGAAACGACATAGCTTCATCGTCTCATTGTTGGGCATTCGGCACGTGGTGGTGGCGATCAACAAAATGGACTTGGTCGGGTATAGCCAAGAACGCTTTGAAGAGATTTGTGGCGACTATCGCGATTTTGCATCGAGGCTCGATTTGCCGGATTTGCATTTCATTCCCATCGTTGCCCTGCATGGGGAGAATTTGGTGGACTCAAGCACCAACATGCCTTGGTATCGAGGCAGCACGCTGATGAATTTCTTGGAGTCGGTGTACATCGGCTCGGATCGCAACTTGGAAGACTTTCGCATGCCGGTCCAAATCGTCAATCGACCGAATTTGGACTTTCGAGGTTTTTGCGGCACGTTGGCCTCCGGGATCATTCGCCAGGGGGACCAAATCATGGTGCTCCCATCCAAACGTACCAGCAAAGTCAAGCGAATTGTGACGTTCGATGGAGATATTGCAGAAGCGTTTTGTTCGCAATCCGTCACGCTCGTGCTCGAGGACGAAGTCGATTGCTCGCGCGGCGACATGATTGTCCGGCCGGGCAACGTACCCAAAATCAATAACTCCTTTGATGCCACTATCGTTTGGATGAGTTCCGATGCTTTGGTGCCGGGCAAGACTTATCTGTTCAAACATACGACCCAGATGACTACTGGCCAAATCGATTCGCTTCGATATCGCGTCGACGTGAATACGCTTCACCGTTCTCCGGCCCCCGACTTGCAACTGAACGAGATTGGCCGATGCAGCGTGACACTCAGTCAGCCGATTTATTTCGATGCCTACAAGCGAAATCGTTTCACAGGTTCGTTTATCATCATCGATCGAATCAGCAACACGACGGTCGGAGCTGGCATGATTTCGGACCGAGACTCGGCCAAGGAACCGACAGCCGCATGGGAAAAATCGGACGCGATGGCTGATGTGAGCGAACGACATCGTTCCGAAGTCAACCATGAGGAACGAGCGGCTCGGTTTGGACAAAGGCCCGCGACGGTCTTGTTTACCGGTCTGACGGGAACCGGCAAAACGACGATAGCCAGAGCCCTGGAACGGAAACTTTTCGACGACGGTCGAGCGGTAGCAGTGTTGGATGGCGAGTTGATGCGACGAGGTGTCAACGTCGATCTAGGGTATAGCACCGAAGATCGCAGCGAAAACTTGCGTCGGTCGGCGCATGTGGCCAAACTCTTCAACGATCACGGATTAATCTGTTTGGCGGCGTTCGTGGCACCGAATCAATCGGTTCGAGATCGAGTGGCCGAAGTGATTGGTAAGGAGAGATTCCTTATGATCCATTGTGTTGCGGACGAGTCGGTTCGTTTGGCACGTGACACCAAAGCCGCCAGCCGAGCCGAAGCCCAGGGCGTCAATGTATCGGTCTACGAGACGCCGGAAAATGCGAATCTGGTTTTGAATACCGGCGTGCAAAGCATCGACGAATGCGTGGACGCGATCGTCGAACTGCTAAGATCCCAAGCGATCCTGCGATAAAACGCAGGCCCGCGTGCTGCGGCGCGCAGCGTTCTCTTGGATGGCCCTCACTCCTCATCACTAACCAATTTTTTTAACTAAATTGGGTGTAATGTTGGTCGATGGAGCGTGTGTTCTCTTTTGAACGCACGAAATATCTTCAGATGGACTTGGGTACGTGAGCGGAACACTGGCTGATACTCGAAACAGCCTCGTCATGAGGCTTGCAAACCAGCAGGACGTCGAAGCTTGGGATCAATTTGTCGAGATCTACCAGCCTCTGGTCTTTCGTTTAGCTCGCTCCAAGGGGTTTCAAGAGGCGGACGCGCACGACATCGTACAGGAGGTCATGATTGCCGTCTCCAAGGCCATACATCGATGGGAGCCGGACCCGTCCAAGGGACGATTCCGTGATTGGCTATTCCGAATTGCCCGAAATCTGATGATTAATTTCATGACGCGACGTAAGCACCGATCGCTCAGCCAAGGTGGCGTCAAGGGGATCGACATGGCTGAGTTTTTGGACGAGCAGCCAGATCGGACCTCGTGTGTTTCGGATGTTTCCAACGAGTTTGATCTGGAGTATCGGCGCGAACTTTTTTTGATCGCTTCGGAACGGATTCGGCGGGAAGTTAGACAAAACACTTGGGAGGCATTTCGCATGACAGCGCTCGATCAGATTCCCATGCACGAGGCGGCATCGCAACTCCAGATGACCGTTGGCGCAGTGTTAGTGGCTCGCTGTCGGGTCATGGCACGAATGAGAGAATGCGTGAAATCCTTGATCGATCAAGCGTAATCGGTACACAAAATATCATGGTACAAAAATCACACGCGAGCGACCATCAACTTCGGACGCTTCTCTTTGCAGATGAGGGAACCGATGACAGCCGAGAGATCTCGACACACGTGGAGAGTTGCGAAGTTTGTCAGCAGCGGTTGACACATTTAGCTGATGCCGAGACCATCGAACAGGAGATAACGCATCTGCTGATTGGCTATTCCATGGATCCCACCGAAGGGGCCAATCGATACCGAATTGTCGAAGGCAATGTGGATTCTCGTGATGAGTACTTGCACAAGACTGTCAAAACCGGGCAGGACGAATACAGCGACCAAATTGAAATACCGCTTGGGCCTCCCTCTCACCCTGAAATGCTCGGGCGGTTGGGACGTTATGAGATCGAACGCAAGATCGGATCGGGCGGCATGGGCGTCGTGTTCAAGGCCATCGATACAGAACTCCACCGCCCGGTCGCGATCAAAGTACTCGCTCCGCATCTAGCGAGAAACGGTGCCGCCAGACAGCGTTTTGGTCGAGAGTCGAGAGCCGCCGCTGCCGTCGTGCATGAACACGTCGTTGCGATCCACAATGTGGAGTCCAACAGTGAATTCCCCTATTTGGTCATGCAATACATCTCAGGCGAATCGTTGCAAGCGAGAGTGCAACGCCTTGGACCGTTAAGTGTTGAGCAAATACTGCGGATCGGAATTCAGGCGGCCAGCGGATTGGCAGCGGCTCATGAGCAAGGAATCGTTCACCGAGACATAAAGCCTGCCAACATCCTGTTGGAAGACGGTGTCGAGCGTGTTTTGATTACCGATTTTGGACTGGCTAGAACGGTGGATGATGCGAGTCTAACGCACACGGGAATCGTCGCGGGCACTCCGCACTATATGTCCCCGGAACAAGCCAACGGCGATTCTGTCGATCATCGATCGGATCTGTTTAGCTTGGGATCGGTGTTGTATTTCGTCGCAACGGGACATCCACCGTTTCGAGCGGAGAAGGCAATGGGCGTGCTTCATCGAATATGTCATGAACCTCATCGCCCTGCTTGGCAAATAAACGCAGCGATTCCTGATACGTTGTCCGAGGTGATCGATGTTTTGCTTGAGAAGCGACCATCTCGCCGATTGTCATCGTCGGCCAAGGTTCGCGATGCATTGACTCAAATCCTCCAGCAATTTCAAAGTCGGCGACCGAGTCTGTCGTCCGATATTCGATCTTGGGCCAGGCGACATCCACAATGGTCATGGCTCTTTGCTAGCGCTGGATTGTGTATTGCGGCACTCGTTGGAGTATGTCAATCAGGGTGGTTCTTGAACGAGCCACCAAGCAGTACCAACCTGTCGCAAGCTGTGTCACTGCCGAGCATCGCACAACCGGCTGTGTTGTCGGGCGCTGAGCAGGCACCATCGAGTAGCAACAGTACACCCCAATCACAACGGGGCATTTCGTTTGCGGACGCTTCCTTGGCGGAGTCAAGTGAATTTGAACGCAGTCTCCAAACGCTGCAGCGTGATTTGGATCAGCTCAGCGCAGACGATGTCCAGCCACATGGCATGTCGGTCGACACAACGTGGAAAAACGAGATTATTGAACTTCACCAGCGGCTCAACGCCATTGATCCAAGTCGCTAAACCCTCTTCTGGAGAACGATCCTAAATGAATTTTATTATTCGAACCATGGTCGCGGGAATTCTTGTTGGGTGTTGTTGTGATTGCACCCTCGCGCAAAACGAAACTCGCAAGCCAAACACGCAGCCGCCGCGCAGTGTTCAAGATGCAAATTCGCTGGACGACATTCGAGCATCGGTCGCAAAGAAACTTGCCGAATCGAAAAAATCGGGAGGCATGAGCATGGGCTCTAGTGGAATGGGTATGGGATACCCAGGGTCGGGCGCCATGAGCATGCCAGGTGCTGGTTATGGAGGCCCTTCGGGTGGAATGTCGGGTGGAGGTGGAATGCCAGGTGGTGGCGATTACGGGAGCATGGGAGGCATGGGAGCGGACATGGGGATGGGGATGGGGATGGAAGGACCACCACCAAGTGAAAAGCAGCTCCTCTTGTCGATGATTGATAACTTGCGAGGGAAATTGAACTCAAAGAAGAACCAGCGCGAAGACATCGAGAAGTTACTGCGCGCAGCGTTGTCGGAATACTTTATTGCCGACATGCAAAGTCGCGTGCAGGAGTTCGATAAGGTCAAGGCTCGTGTCGTCGAGATGGAATCCAAGCTGCAACGCCGACTAGATCGAAAGCAAGATGTCATCGAATTGCAACTCAAGCAAATGCTGCATAAAGCGGATGGGTTGGAGTTCTTTGTTCCCACCAGCGGAGAGTTGGGAATGATGGGCGGCGAAGCAGGAGGATACGGTGCAGGTTACGGCGCTGCAGATCTTGGCGGTGGATACTCTGGCCGAGATATGGGATCGGGCTTAGCGGGCGGCGCTGGTCTTGAGACCGGTCCATCTGCGGTGGAAGAACTCTTGGGCTATGACTTCGGTTTCGGTGCAACGCGTTTTGCCCGTAACGGCGTCCTTCCGCCACAGGCCAACGACCCGCTCGTAGCCTACGATAAACTGGATGGATCATCGCCGGATGAAAAGCAGCAGATGAGCCAAGCTGAAAAAGCAAATGACAATGACAAAATGAAAGCGATCCTGTTGGGCCTCCATCAATTTGAGTACCACTTTCACCACTTGCCAGCGTCCCTCAATCGCCAAACAAAAGACCAACCGCCGCATAGTTGGCGGGTGGCCATTCTGCCGATGCTTGGATATGGCGGACTGTACAAACAGTACAAATTCGATGAAGCATGGGATAGCGACAACAACAAGAGGCTGATCGATAAAATGCCTAGCGTGTTTTCCTCCGCAAAGGGTAGCAAAAATCGGCCTACGTACTTCATGCTTGTCGATGGCGGCGCCGCCTTTGCATCGGATCGGCCCACGAAATTCGCGGACATCACTGACGGCATGTCCAACACCATTGCATTGATCAAAGCCGAACGGGATATCCCGTGGACCAAGCCAGAAGATATTGTTTACTCGCCAACGCTCCCACTGCCTTCCTTGTCAGACGATCGATTGGTTGGGTTCGCAGATGGAAGGGTAGTCCAGCTTCCCGAACGAGACGAGCAAACCATGCGAGCGCTTATCACCCGCGCCGGAGGGGAACCATTGTAGAACGATTGTCCCAATCGTTTCCGCACGGGATTGAGGCTGGGGTGGTTCCTGGTGACCCGCGAATGCAAGGAGTTCTCTTTTGAGGCTGAACCGAAGCGATTGGCTGACGTACTCAAACTAGTGCAGGCATTTGGCAAAGCACTAAGGTGAGTTTGAGGAACGCGTCATGTGCATATTTTCTCAACCAGTGGACGCGGTAAACGACACTCAAATTTTTGCTCGAATCAAAACGGGTGGCATGCAGTGTTTGGTTTACCAAATGAACTACAAGTCGAAACAGACGAACGCCATGATTTTGCCGGTCCCAATCAAGGCACCGTCGACGGAATCTAGTTTGCGATTCATCGATCTACATGAGTACGCCAGATTTTTTCGAGACCTGGACCAAGGCTTTCCTAGACCGCAATCCTTCGGTTGTTCGTCAGTCGTGTTGTCGGCACCTAAGCATTCCTTGTCCGTTTACCGGGTTGGCAATTATGTTGCGTCATTCGTACCGACCCTGGCAGATTTTAGTCGGCTCGACGAACGATTTTCACTGCCAGACCAAGTGTGGGCAAAGATACCAAAGTATGCCGACTATGGATTCGCAGTGTTCGAGCTAGCTCAAGGTACATTGCAGCCTCATCCCATGGGATTCGAGTTTGACAGCGCTCTCGAAAACACTCTCTATTTTCCAACCATGCACATCCACGATGGACAGGTTCACGACACCGAAGAGTTCGACCATATTCTGTACCTGCAACATGCTGGATTTGATAGTCAGGTTCACGGCTATCAGAACCCAGAAAGCCCCGATTCCGCTACGGGACTGATTCGTTCCAAGTACGTAGCAAAAAACTACTGCGATATCTCCGCTTCGAAAGGTATTCTTGAAAGCAAATTGCTCGTCCATCGAAAAATTATTCGCGGCAATTGTTCGAATCAAGATGTTCACATCAGAGTGTTTGGCGACCCGATAACACTGACCACCAACATCCGACAGTTTATTTCGTTTTTACCCTGGCTGTTCGCTGGTACCGCTGTGGCCTGGATTGTGGAACGTCGCAACAAGCTCAGAACAATTCGCAACTAAGTTCGCCGCCTAAAAGGGAAGCAGCAACGGTGAACCCAATAATTCAAGAGGACCTGTTTCCCGGATTTTCTACCGTTTTTTATTGAAACGGTACCGGACACCTTTTGTATTTCAATCGGCTAGTACAAAGGCAGTCGACATGCCGGGTTGGCGGAGCGCTCCGCCATAGCTGCGCCAGTTGGTCTCATGGTTGAATAGCCAAAGGATTCGCGTCGTCCGATTTTTAACGGGCGGTTTTGGCACGGGTGCGATTCCGTCGGTAAAGACAATCAGTCCATCGTATCCGCGATGATTGTCCAAGTAATCCATCACGCATTGAAAGCCGGTGCCTCCACGTCCGTCGATCGAGATCGAACGCACCGCGCGCTTCAGGGCAACGGGCTGATCGCATCGAATTTGCGTATCGAACCAAATCACATCCACCGTCTCGATGCCATACTTGAAGAATCGGTTGACGATCGAACATGCGTTCTGGATATCGCGACTTGCAACCGAGCCGCTCACATCGATCGCAAACAACATTCGGGTCGAAAAATCTCGGCGACTCCCCATGTTTTCAAAACCATAGCGACGACTCGGTTTCATTCGAGTCAAAGCGCGACGAGTAGACAGAATGGTTGCGCGAAACGTAGACAACACGCGACGATAGTCAAGTTTCGGGGCAAGCGTTGCTAGGATCAACTCCTTGGATTGGCCTGAAATGGTCCCCCAATTCTGAGAAGCTTCGATCTCCTCAATGAGGTCATTGATCTGGTCGGTGAGCCATTGATCCTCGTCCCAGTTCGCGGCGTTGATGGGACCTAGGGAATCGGCGTCGAACATGTGGAAGCGTCGCTCCGCGACGCGCTCCCCATAATCCCCATACTCCCCGTCGCAATCCCCGTCGCGGAGCGACGGCTCTACATCAGTAGCCACAGACTCCACGTTTTCTCCACGTTCCCTACAGACATCTTGTTCGGAACGATGAGATCCCTCATCTTTATTTTGGTTTATGTCGTATTGAATTGAAGTTCGATGCGACCGTGACCGCGACGCATCGGATCGGTCTCCGTTGAGCAGGTCGTAGTAGTATTCGAAAAACTTGCGATCGTGTTCGTGGGTCCCAAATCGCTCCAACGCCGTGGGGGCTGGCAATGAACTCCTAATGCATTCGCGGATGGCCAAGTTGCTTGCTTCCCAAGCCATCGATGCGATTGGCTTCCTTCTTTCGTACGGATGCTTTAGCACAATGCGAATCGACTCCCATCGCATCACTTCGCCAAGCAGCTGGTCGTCGAGCGAATCCAAGAACTCAGAATTGTATTCGATCTGTCCTCGCCCAACTCGAATGGTTGGAATTCGGTCGTTGGAACGCAACTGGTGTGTGGTCCAAGCACCAAACAGCAGAGGTTCGACCAAGAACCACTCTTGAACGATTTGCGCCATTCTTTCGGGCGAAGTCAGTTTTTTTCTCAAGGTAGTCATCCTCCGTCTGAGTCATTACAATTCGCCTGAATCGATAAATTGTAGCGTTCTGTCTTAAAGGAACATCGTGCTCCCAAGCCAAACGATCAAGAAACTATTTCGCGAGTGTTTTGCCATTCCGAATTCTGACGCACACGGGATTTCGGTCTCGCGCGCAAAGCAGCGAGTATGGTTGATCGAATATTCGAAAGAACTGGAGCGGCACGCGCGCGTCAAGTGCAAGATCTCGGAATCACATCGATCCAATGAGTCGATATCGTCGATCGATTTAGTGATAACGGAAAGCGAGCCCTCGTCAGATTGGCGAAGCGGCGACAAGTTTGAAATTAGTTTAATATCCATACCTGGCGGTGAGGAAATGCTTGTCATTTCCGATAGAGCCTATCGATCCTGGAATTGTGAAACGAAATTGATCATTCATGAAACGGCCCAAGTCGACCGGTTGATCGAGCGAGTGATTGAATTGCAGGAACGCTCCCTTCTGCGCCGAAAGAAGACTGAAAAGCTCGTTAACCTCCGCACGCAAAGTTTGGATGCTAGGATGCGCGAGCTAGGACAGGAGAAACAGTTCGCCTACATTTTGAGCAGCTCCACGCGCAACGTCGAATTGTGGATTCGGTTCCCTGACCGAAAATTGAGTACCCATTTCGCCTTCCCCAAGGGGCAGTTGGAAGCCATGCTAGACGAACTCCCATCCATGATCGATACCATTCAAAAATTGCACGAATTCAGAATCAGCTTCCGAAGCGCGTATGATGTTCGCGGAACGTGGATTGAACCCTAGATTAAACGAAGAACTGCTGCATGCCTGCGATCAAACTCGACGCGACGGAACTCTTGGAAGTATTGCGACTGACTCCGTCAGAGCAAAACGTCATGTTGGTAGGCCGGCATGGGATCGGAAAGTCCCAAATCGTCACCCATTTTTTCCAAGAGCAGGGAGGCAAGGTCGTCACCTTCTTCTTAGGGCAGATGAGCGACCCAGGTGACTTGATCGGTTTGCTTCACAAGAACGAAAAGACAGGCCACTCGGAATTCATGCCACCCTACTGGTGGCCCATGGATAATAAGCCGATCGTTCTGTTTCTCGACGAATTGAATCGCGCTCGGCCCGAGATTTTGCAATCGGTCATGGACCTCGCGCTCAATCGCAAGCTTGCTGGAAAGCCATTGCCGTTAGGCAGTCGGGTCATCTCGGCAGTCAACGAAGGGGACGAGTATCAACTGACCGATTTGGATCCAGCCCTTATATCCCGATTCAACATTTATGAGTTTGCACCAACGGTTCAAGATTGGCTTGTGTGGGCTTCGGAGGCGAAATTGGATCATCGTGTTGTCGATTTCATTCAACAGAATAGCGAGTATCTCGATGCGGACCCCAAGGCCAAGAGCAACCCGAACTCATCCACTTTTGGCAACGAGTTAGTGCGAACACCCGATCGGCGATCTTGGGAACGGGTGGCCAGAGCGATCAAAGGTGTCGATGCGATTAACGACCTGCATGTCAAGTGGATCGCAGGCGTTGTTGGGGCCACGGCAGCGGCTCATTTGGCCAAGTCCATCCGAAGCCAACAGGTCATTGGAGCCGATGATATCCTGCTCAGATTCGAGACGACCAAGAGCCAACTGGCAGCGTTGCAAGTGCATGATTTCGCGGGCCTCAACGAGCGCATCGTGCTGTCGACCGTGACGCGCATCGGCGGCGTGCCGCTCGTGTTTGCCAACGCGCACCTCACGTACGACGAGCCGTCGCAGA
>JBEBHM010000856.1:0-3423 GCA_040080875.1 Pirellula sp. | reverse complement strand
GTTTGTTCGAGTCCTCGAAAGGGAGTTGATGATCATGGTGCGGAGTTTGCCTCTCTCTCTCTCTCTCTCTCTCTCTCTCTGGCGCAATGCGCGGGTCGTAAGCCGTCGGAAGCCTTTTCTCGTCTTGCAGACCTTCATTTCCGCAACTCAACGTAAGTAGGGATGACGGTCTGGTCGTTCGCCAAGACTTTTGCATCCTCCCTGAAATCTAGAGCGTCTTCAATCGTTTGATTAGGGGTTGAGGTAGTGGATCTTGTTGAAGATCTCTGCGATCTGTGAGGTTAACAACCTCCATTATCCCAATTGTTGGCGTTGAACACGCACATGAGCCTGCGAGATCAAAACTCTCGTTTCCGATGGTCGGTAACAAAACAAATATGAGGACTAAATCTTGAGTATCAACAGTCGGATTTTTCGTAATGGGTCCATTCATCGACGCCGACGAAGCACGTTGTTCACCGGATCGATAGAACGCCTCGATTTTCGATTGCTTTTGGCTAACGATCTAAGAATGCCTTTTCAGGACTTCGTATTCGATTTGCATAGTAGTGCATCAATCGAAGACAGGGGAGCCCATTCCGCAAATAGTTCATTCAAGAAATTCGTTTTTGTTGATTCCCGTGTAGAGGATTTTGACTCGCTGGCTGAGGATGTTTCTTCGCACACTAAAGTCCTCGTTGTCGATCAAGAGTCCGATGGCATCAAGCAGATTAGTGATTGGCTCTCCGGCCAGGCGGAGCTTCTTTCTGTAAGCATTATTGCACATAGCTTTGAAGGCAATATGTTTCTAGGCTCTGGATTCCTCAATTCGGATTCGATTCTCGATAACGCAGATAGGGTCAAGGAATGGGGTAACGCACTGTCGCAAAACGAGGACATATTGCTTTACGGATGCAACGTCGCTTCTGGAGCGATTGGAGACCAATTCCTTGCAACTCTAGGCGCACTTACTGGTGCCGATATTGCAGGGTCAATTGACATTACGGGCAACGCCGAACTTGGTGGCAATTGGGTTCTGGAAAAAACCTTTGGAGAGGTTGAACCTCAGCCTGACTTTTCGGCAGAAATTATGGGGAATTATCGCGGCATACTTCCTGTCGTGATTAATGCAGCAGGCGCTACCGGCGAGGAAACACTTCAGTTACAAATCGACGGACAAGCAGTACAGTCTTGGACCAACGTAGGCGGGAATTATGCTGCGCGACAATTCCAATCGTTCACCTACAACGTTAACGGAATCGCCCCAGATAGGATTCGAGTTGCATTTACGAATAACGGAGTGAGTCAAACAGGTGCCGACAAAAACCTGAACATCGATAGCATCGCAATCGATGGCAACTTAATCCAAACCGAATACCGTATATGCGACTGGAGCATATCTGCCCAACGTTGGAGTCATACCTGGTTATCATCAAACCGAGTGGCTGTATGTTGATGGGTATTTCGAATTTGCGAGTCCTGCGCCGTCCGGTTCGGGCTCACTGATCATCGTCCGCGCTGCAGGGGCAACGGGCGAGGAGTCCATGCAATTGAGCATCAGCGGAACACCGGTCCAGAACTGGCAAAATGTATCAGGAAATACCACAAATCGTGTGTTTCGAACCGTCAGCTATCGAGCCTCCCAGACTGTTAGTCCCGATGAAATCCGAATTGCTTTCACGAATAACGGAGTAAGCCAAACTGGTGCTGACAAGAACCTGAACATCGATAGCATCGCAACTTAATCCAAACCGAATCGAGTACCGTATACGCGACTGGCGCATATGTACCCAACGTTGGAGTCATCCCTGGTTATCATCAGAGCGAGTGGTTGTACGTTGGTGGTTACTTTGAATTTGCAAGTCCTGGGAGCTATGTGCTGGGAGCTCTGGGGAGCTATGTGGGACAGGCACAACAATTGACAATTATTGACAATTGTGTGGGACAGGCACAACAATTGACTTGGACAATTGTGTGGGACAGGCACAACAATTGACTTGGGTGGTTTTTTTGGTAAGCTTTGGCGATTAAATCAGTTCCATCGCCGAGGGTAGTTCCATGACCATCTCCCGTTCTCGACTTGTCGATACGACCGTAAGTCGTTGGTATCACTGCATTTCCAGATGCGTTCGCCGGGCTCATCTCATGGGAGACGAGGCCGCGCCGGGGCGTAAAGATTGGATCGAAAATCGACTCAAGGAACTTGATCAGATTTTCGCCGTTTCCGTAGGGGGGTTCAGTTTGATGGACAACCACCTGCATTTGCTCCTGCGTATTGATCCAGATGTTGCCAGTGGGTGGTCGGATACCGAAGTGGCTGAACGCTGGTTTCGACTCTTTCCACCTCGCGGGGCGGATCGAAAGCCCATGAAAGTTTCCAAGGAGATCATGGCGGTTCGTGTTGCTAACATTTCCTGGATCGCTGAGACTCGCGAGCGATTGTCGTCGCTTGGCTGGTTCATGAAGTGCCTTAAAGAACCGTTGGCTCGTCTTGCCAACAAGCAAGATGAATGCACGGGCGCATTCTTCGAGGGACGGTTCAAATCGATTGCGATTCTCGATGAGGAATCGTTGCTTTCGGTTTGTGCCTATATTGATTTGAATCCGGTAGCGGCTGGTATTGCAACGACTCCTGAAGAGAGCGAGCACACATCTGTCAAGGCCCGGGTGGAGCATGTGGTGACAAGTGGACGGACCAAGGATTTGCAGGTTGCGGAGCTAGGTAGTGTGGCTGCGATGCAAGTCAGCGGTGGGCTTGAAGATGACCTATGGTTGGTCCCCATCGAAGATCGCCGTGGACGTGGTGCGATCCGCGAAGGGATGCGAGATGGATTTACGTTGGGTCAGTATTTGATGTTGGTGGAGTATACCGGGCGCATGCTACGAGAAGGAAAGGCCGCGATCTCATCTGAGGTGGCGGACATATTTGCAAGGTTGGGATGCACACCTGAGACATGGGGAGTGCGGATGGCGAAACTCACCGCTGGTCGGTTGATCGGCCGGTTTCTGTCAGCAACTCGCGATCGATTGCGGCAGTTGGCGAGCAAATTGAAAGTTAGGCATCTTGCCAACGTAGGCTAAGCAGATTGAATGGCTACCTGGCAAGGTGACCGTTGTCGATTTCGAGAGCCCGCGAAACAGCCGGTTGAGATCCAGAGGTTGTCGTTGATCTGTTGCGTCCAATTTGCGTTGTAGTCGGACGCATTGGTCCCAATCTGTGGCTCGATAACGAATTTGTTTCCGCCATAGCCTAAATTTCAGCTGGTTGAAACTGGATTCAAGAATTGCTTTAGCCAAATCATTCTTGATGCGTCACCGCTAGAATGTTGTGCCTGTCCTACCGTCCCAAGGATTTGCAGGTTGCGGAGCTAGGTAGTGTGGCTGCGATGCAAGTCAGCGGTGGGCTTGAAGATGACCTATGGTTGGTCCCCATCGAAGATCGCC
>JBEBHM010000177.1:0-12831 GCA_040080875.1 Pirellula sp. | reverse complement strand
TGTTAAAAAACACAACAAAAATGAGCATCAAGTTGATTAAATCAAATCACTTATCATACTTCGTTCGAAGCATCGCTTGTGCGTTTCTTGTGTTCATGGTCGCCCCGGCAAACGCTTCCTTTCAACTGGATTTTGGTACCATCTTTAACGGAGGAACACCCACAGGACCAGCACCATGGCTTACTGCTACTTTTACAGACACAATGACCGAAGGTCAGGTCCAATTGACCTTGACCAGCAATTTGCCGAACTCGATTGAATACATCGACCAAGTCGGATTCAATTCGACCGTAACGATTAGTACTTTTGTTTCCGCACCAGTTAGTTCACAGGTTCAAGCAATTAGTTTCGGCTCCGATAATCAATCCGTAAGTGGTGCGGGAGCAGCAGGAGCCGGATTTGATGCACTGATCAATTTCAAAAGTGCAAATGCGGAGCGATTTAACTTAACGGAATCAATCACGTTTCTCATTACCGGAGCAGGATTGACCGAAAACAGTTTCAATTCGACCAACTCTTCGTTACTCTTTGCGGCTGCACACTTTGCAGGTCTCCCTAACAGCTCTCTCCCGAGCGGTTCGGCTAGTGCGAGTATTACTGCAGTTCCTGAGCCATCATCCTTTGTATTTGGGATTGCACTCAGTGCATTGGGATATATTGGTATTCGTCGTCGCCGCAAGAAAACAGCTATTTAGTTTCGCTGGAGGGCACAAGACGATTTGAAAACCGTCAACTGAATTTTGTCTCTTATTTCCGATTCATACCCAGACTTGGAACGCATTTGACATTCACTCATTCCGCCTTAGTTATCACGAATTGCCCGGCAGACGAATGGAACGCTGCCATCAACCGGGCACCTGCTGTAATCGGCAGAGGTACTGATGCGGATATCGAGATCCCGGCGCGGTTTTCGACGGTATCTCGTCGGCATGCCAAAGTTTGGAAAGACGATCGTTTCGTCTATTTTTCGGATCTAGCTTCGAAATCTGGTAGCAGTATCAACGGTGTTTGGGTCAAGCCGAATACCGTTGTGGAAATTGAACATGGAGATCGTATCTGTCTGGGATCGCTTGAATTGCGATTCATATGCTCGTCAACCGATGATCCCAAGGCAATGCACTTAATCGACGATCAAACTTGGCCATTGCCGCAAAGGGATGTCTCGATCAAGACGCGATTGCAAGACCTTTCGCACGCCGAATTACAAGTCCTTTTGACCATGACGCGAGGCGATCTCGATGATGAAGAAATCGGACGAAAATTGCATCGAAGTCCAAATACTGTGCGCACGCAAGTAGGTAGTATCTTTAAAAAGATCAATGTTCATTCACGAACACAATTGATTGGTTTGGTGATGCGCCAATTGGAATCCGCTGGACCTGATACCGCACTGACCGCAATCAAGAATTCAAGTCCGCTCGAAACTTGAGATACGTAGCTTCGTGGTCAATTTCCAGATGTGAAACGCCTCACGATGGTAAGCGTCATTTCATGACGCCTGCATCCAAGCGATACGACAATGGCTTGGGGACAAGCACTTCGATGATCGCCTTCAAGATGGCATGCGCGCAGAAAAAATTTCCGAGCGGGTTGTAGTGTCCAACCCAATGCTTGGCAACGTAAGTTTGGATGTCTCCTTTGAAGAGCTTAAAGTCCTCCATGTGCTCTTGCATCAAATCGACCACTGGCAGACCCGTTTGCTTGATGAAATCCACGAACGGCTGATCATTGCGAACACCTTCGGTTGCAAAGCGGCGCACTGACTTTGGCGGGTACGACAGAACAAACAATATCTTCTTGTTGGACTTGCGCGTGAACTCGACAATCTTTTCCACAATTCGCTGCGAGGCAAAGTAAGCCGATTGGCGATGCAACAAATCGGCTGTTTGCGATAACGAGGCTGCTGTATCCACGCGAGTTACAATGCCGTGTGTCGTTGCCAGCTTCAATGTATCTGCGTATGCCAACTCTGGGTTCCGGGTCTTGGCGTTCAAATGCGCGAGCATGATTTGGAGGCCAAAATCATTCTTAAAATGCTCATCGACCCAATCGATGTCGCAAAGGTTGTAAACACTCTCCGGCGTCAGGCAAATATTGGGGCGTTCCTCAAATCGATTCTCTTTCGCGTTAACGGACACGTACGGGAGTGTCGGCTCGATGAACCGCGCATGCTTAACGACCCGAATATTGCGCCAAGAATCGAGACTCCGATAGTGATCGTCGTCGTAAATATTAAAGATGATGTACTCGGCCGGTGAGCGGTGCTCTTCTTTGAGCATACGCAAGTACGCTTGGTAAACCGACCAACCTCCGACTCCGAAATTGCGAACCGGCTCTTGCAAATGCGCAGCCAGCACTTCCTGCCACGTCTCCCCGTCGCTGACTTGATGGCACTGCGTGTAACTGTTGCCGTACGTGTTGATTCGGCATGGTCGATCGCGATACTGAATCGTGATCCGCTCATCCAGCGGACCATAAGTATAGACGCTGGTTGACCCGTTCATGCCGTCTTGAAAACGCGCATTGCGCAACAGCCAGCCGAACTCGCTACTATATTTCGCAAACGGAAACGCTTTTTCTGCGAGCCATTGCTGAACCTCGTCGCGTTGGTAAAGAATGCTTTGTAGATACTGGCGAGCAGTCACCGCAGCTGGCTGGTCTTGTGTTTCCGTCGATTCATTGCCACGAACTAGGGAATGCCCACGCACTGCACTCCAAGCCGCAGCTCCCAAAGTGGCTTTCAGGATACAACGTCTACCAACTTTTTTCTGATTCATGTTCACCCCAAAGTAAGTAATCTAGTGCGTCTTCAGTCCTTATTATAAGGGTTCAAGTAGTGGATCTTGTTAAAGATCCCTGCGATCTAGGAGGTTTAACAACCTCCACTACCCCAAAAATAAGCTTTGCCTCGATGGTAAGCCTCGCCCCAATGGTAAGCCTTGAAGACACACTTGCATCGACCATCCTCATAGTTTGGTACTAGTTCCGATAGCGAATGTGGTTTGACAAGGGGGCGCGGGACCGAGTCTTCCCGTTGTCTTGGAAACGTGCAAGAATGTCCTTATGACATACACCTTACGAATCACCTTGATTGCTATCGCGTTGATCGTTTCGCCCGCTCATGTTGGCGATGTGATCTCGCAAGAAATTCAAGCCGAGCAGTCGGAGTCCCCTATTGCGAACTCGGAGTTTTATGACGTCAAGACTCGAACGCGTGTAACACAGAGATTCGAAATTTATGACCCTCGCTCCGTGGCAGACCTCAAAACCGTCAAAGCGATGGGATTCACCCAAGTGATTTTGGATCAGCCGCAATGGCACGTCCATGCGACCGAACTTGGACTCGACGTCGTTCTCGCCAATTGGTGGACCAAGGACTCGCCCCAAGAACTTTATGACCAAACATTCAGGATTGCCAAAGAGGTCGCTCCGAAGAATCTGGTCGGGATAAGTATCATGGACGAGCCGGAGCTTAACTCACCCGACACTCCATTTCCGTTCTATGGCGACTTGTACAAACGCTTAAGACATCGGCTCGCCGAGGGGCTAGGCCACGTAAAGCTGGAGATTTCCTACTGGGGTCCATTGCGGACTTGGAATCAATCGAAATACGACAACTTTTCACTTCTCTACCAATCTGCAGATGTCATTCGCATCATGCCCTATCCTGATTTGAAAGAGGGACCATTGCGAGAAGTCTACTTGATGCTTCAGCGAAGCAAGCGGGCCATGAGCATAGCCAAGGTCGACATACCACATGTGGTAATCTTGCAAGCTTGGGTACTTCCCCCCGAAAACAAATTGCCAACCATCGACGAACTGAGAGTAATGGCCTACCAAGCGATGTTGGGTGGCACAGAGACATTGTCCTTTTTTGAGTACAAACCGGAAGTTTGGGAAAAAACAAAAAGTTTCACCGAAGATTTTCAAGGATTGATGCGAGAGTTGCGGGCCTTGAGCCAACGGCTATCCGGAGCGTTGATCGAATCCGTGTTGCTCGAAAACGGAATTCTGGAATCGACCGCAACTTGGCCGACAGGACGAACTCACAAAATTCGAGTCAACACCAATCGATTTGAGCAAGGTGATCTCAAAGGATTGCAGATTCAAGACAGCTCGTTGCTGACTCAATCACCGGCTCCTTCTGTGGCTCAACTAGGTTCTGACCATCGGCAAGATTTCTTGCCTCTGCGAATCAGCCATCCATGCGATATCTTGCCAACGCGATACTACCCATTGCCAACGCAAAGTACATGCCCAGTTATCTGCCAACCAGTTTTGCAACAGCCTTGTCGTACGTTTCGCCCATTTCTTGGGCGACGTCTATGATGGGGCCGCCTCCATTGCATCGATTCATTCTTGCCGAACATCGTCATCTGCGATGAAGTAATGTCGTCCGAGAATTCAATGCAATTTCATGACTAAAGACTACACGGTCGCATCCGGCAGATGCGACCCACCGTGGGTCACTCTTGCCGAGAGTGACCTGTGATGCGGCTAAATCACTTGGGGCTGGGGTTTGAGCCGATCGTGAACTCGTCGTCAACGAAGTCGACTTGGATGCTGCCACCCTCATGCTCGTCTCGCTTTAATAACTCCGACGCGATGTGGTTTTGCAATCGGCGTTGAATGACTCGCTTGAGCGGTCTCGCTCCGTAGACGGGATCGTAGCCTTCGTTGCTGATGGCGTCGATGGCTTTTTCCGTAATACTCAGTTTGTAATGATGTTCGGCGAGTTGCTCTTCTAACTTGCGGACTTGCAATGTGACAATCTTTCGGATTTGGTCCTTCTTGAGCGGTTCAAAGATGATGGTTTCATCGATTCGATTTAGAAACTCGGGCAAGAATTTAGTCCTGAGCGAGTCCTCGACCGCTTGCCTCATATCTTCTTCGTCCCCACCTTCTTCGGCGACGCGTTGGATCGACTGGCTGCCGATGTTGCTGGTCATGACGACGACCGTATTGGTGAAGTCCACGGTACGATTCTGTCCGTCCGTCAGTCGCCCATCGTCGAGCAATTGCAGAAGGATGTTAAATACGTCGTTGTGGGCTTTTTCGATCTCGTCGAGCAAGATCACGCTATAGGGGCGTCGGCGAACCGCCTCGGTCAGTTGTCCACCCTCTTCGTACCCAACGTAGCCGGGAGGTGCGCCGACCAATCGGCTGACCGTGTGCCTCTCCATGAACTCGCTCATGTCGATACGGACCATGGCTGTTTCGTTGTCGAACAGGACTTCGGCAAGCGCCTTGCACAACTCGGTCTTGCCAACGCCGGTCGGTCCCAAGAATAGAAAGGAACCGATCGGTCGATTGCGATCTTGCATTCCGCTACGGCTTCGTCGCACCGCGTTGCTGATGGCTTCGACCGCTTTGTTTTGCCCTATCACTCGCTGGTGCAAGCGATCTTCCATGACCAGAAGTTTGGCTCGTTCCGTCTCGAGCATGCGCGATACTGGCACGCCGGTCCAAGAACTGACCACTGCCGCGATCTCATCTGCAGTCACTTCGGTTCGGAGCAGACGATGCTTTCCGGAGTCCTTGCCTACCTTGACGTCGTGTTCTTCTTCCTTTTCGATTTGCTCACGAAGCTTGCGCTGTTGCTGATCCAGTTCGTAGAGTTTCTGGTAGTCGGACTCGGCCACACCGGCGCCGGTCGACTGTTTTTCTTTGATGAGCGCGTCGAGTCGGCGGAATTCCCCTTCGGCTTGTTCCAGCGACCTGCGGATCGACCCAACGCCTGACATGCCAAGCTTTTCGGACTCCCATTGTTCGCGCAAGCTGGCCAATTCGCGTTGAATCTTGGCCATCTCTTGTTCGATATCTTCGAGGGCATCGTCGGTGCTTGCGTCGGATTCCTCGTTGAGTTGTCGCTGAGCAAGTTCCAACTGTCGCAGTCGGCGCTGGAGGGTATCGATCTCGGTAGGGACGCTGTCGCGTTCCATGGCGATACGAGCCGACGCTTCATCCATCAAGTCGATGGCTTTGTCGGGAAGGAATCGTTCGGTGATATAACGATTTGAGAGTTTGGCCGCTTCGACCAAGGCTGCGTCGCGGATCTTGACACCGTGGTGAGCTTCGTAACGTGGTTTGAGACCGCGGAGAATCGTGATCGTGTCTTCGACGCTGGGTTCACCAACATACACGGGCTGGAATCGTCGCTCGAGCGCCGGATCTTTTTCGATGTGCTTGCGATACTCATCCAGAGTCGTCGCACCGACGCATCGCAATTGCCCGCGAGCCAACTCAGGTTTAAGCAAATTGGCTGCGTCGCTTGAGCCTTCGGCGGCACCGGCGCCGATGACGGTGTGCAATTCATCGATAAAGAGGATGACATCCCCCTCTGCGTCTTTCACTTCACGGATGACCGCTTTGAGCCGTTCCTCGAACTCGCCGCGAAACTTGGTTCCGGCGACGAGTGCACCCATGTCGAGCGCGACCACGCGGCGGTTCTTAAGCGTTTGTGGTACGTCGCCTTGAACGATTCGCTGTGCAAGTCCTTCGGCGATGGCGGTCTTGCCTACCCCAGGTTCGCCGATGAGGACAGGGTTGTTCTTGGTTCGGCGGGAAAGGACCTGGATGACGCGGCGTATTTCGTCGTCTCGTCCGATGACGGGATCGAGTTTATTCTTCTTTGCTTGCTCTACGAGATCGATTCCATACTTTTCGAGTGCTTGGAATTTTCCTTCTGGGGATTGATCCGTAACGCGCGCGCTACCGCGCACAGATTGTAGCGCATTGAGGATGTCCTGCTCAGTGATTCCCAGGAGTTTGAGCAATCCGCTGGCTTTGTTGTCGGTGCGGCACAGGCCGAGCAGCAAGTGCTCCGTGCTGACGTATTCGTCTTTCATGGCCGTAGCAGCCGCAGCGGCTGCTTCCAGGGCTTTTTGGAGCGACGCGCTAATTCCGGGTTGTCGGCCCCCCGAACTTCGTGGCAGTCGATTCAGTTCGGCCTCGCAAGTAGATTGAAGCTTTTCAAGTGAGGCCCCCATCTTCTTCAGCAGTGGCACCACGACTCCCTCGCTGTCTTTGAGAAGGCCAGCCAGCAAATGCAGCCCCTCGATTTCCGGATTGCCAGCTGCAGCGGCCCGTGACTGGGCTTCCATGATTGCTTCCTGCCCCTTAATGGTCAGTTTATCCATCCGAAATGACATGGAAGTCCTCCTCAACAAAGCGTCGCAGAAACGAAATAATCCGATTCACTTGGCAGTCCAAGGAACCGATTGCACGATGATTGCAAAAAGTGCGCCGAAACGATGTGCGCGAATAAAAATATTGTGGTGGTCGCGATTACCCACGAAGATGACAGCGGAAGCAACCCTCCCGCAAATTAAAATGGCCCACTACGAATATGGCCAGAAGGTGCGTATTCCGTTTGGATGGATCGAGGCATTGTCGAGTTTCTACGTCTACGATGCATGGCCCCGCTGAATAAGGGGGCGTTGAAAACAAAGCCATTGCTGTCGCAACTTGAATAGCAGCGATGAGCGAAAAGCATTGATTGTTCGTTAGTAGTTTAGATCAATAACAATTGGGACAATTGATCAACAGTGACTGTTTGTTGAACTAAATCCCGACTCGTTTCAGGACCGCGTCAAGCGTGGGCTTGATGGCTGCAGCGCTCGCTTTGAGTCCTTGCATCTCCTTGGGCCATAGCTCCATCTCGATTCGCTGCACAGCACCTGATCGTCCAACCACCGTGGGGACGGAAATTGCGACGTCGCGAATACCATAGCAGGCGCCATCTTGAATGGAGCTGACGGGCAGAATGCAATGTTGATCCAATGCGATCGCGTGAATCACGTCGCGAATCGCGATGCCAACGGCAAAACCTGCTCCTCCCTTCTTCGAGATAACTTCTGCACCTGATCCCTTGGTGCGCGTAAAGATCTTTTCG
Source organism: Pirellula sp. (assembly GCA_040080875.1). Classification (GTDB taxonomy): domain Bacteria; phylum Planctomycetota; class Planctomycetia; order Pirellulales; family Pirellulaceae; genus JBKCUI01. The sequence goes on along the minus strand of JBEBHM010000177.1, from coordinate 4,937 downwards.
GCGATCTGGTTGTTCCAACCAGGGTGTTTGTCAAGAGGCAAAGAGCCTACCGTCGCACTGGACCATATCGGTACCATGCTGTCCCCATGCTCACCCAAGATCAATGCTTTGGTCTGCGTCGGGGCGGCGTTCAAGTGTTCCGCGATCAACGAGCAAAATCGAATGGTATCGAGTTGTGTGCCGAGTCCCAGCACTTGAGTGGCTGGCAATCCTAGCTTTTTAGCTGCGACGAACGTCAATATGTCAACTGGATTCGAAACCACCAAAACGATTGCCGAGTTCTTGACTCCAGCATTCTTGACCTCGTCGAGAATTCCGTTGAACAAGTCGGTGTTGCGATTGATGAGATCCAATCTCGATTCGTCAGGCTTTCGTCGCAAGCCCGCAGTGATACAAATCACATCCGAGCAAGGTATATGCTCGTAGCCACCGGAGGTGATACGTTGATTGGCAATGCTGGGGCTGCCATGCAAGAGGTCCAGCGCATGCCCAGCCGCAGCATTGGCGTTCACGTCGAGCAGAGCGATCTCTCGCACGACTCCACCGCACTGAAGAGCGAATCCGGCACAGGAGCCAACAAGTCCACCGCCACCAATAATACTGACTTTCATGGGATTTTTCTTTTAGTTCTTAGTGCGTAGTATTGAGCCTGAGGCACTAGCCGAGTTTGCTGATCGATCGGCTAGCGCCTCAGGCTCAATAAAACAAATGAATTGTGATACTGGAGAAGTGGAAAGGGCTCCTAAGCTTGAAGCTGCTTCATGACTTGGGCGGTGATCAGTTTGATCAATTGTTCTTGTTCAATGCCGGCGAGTGCGTCGTTGGATTCGCTCGAAGTATTGGCTTTGAGAACCGGCGCAGCACCTGCAACCGCCTGTGCTACTTGTTGAGCAACGCTCGAATTGCTGGGCATGGGTGGAGGGGCGGGGAAAGCTCTTCTTTGTACGCCGGATTCCTTCCACGAATTTCTGAAGATGTCGTTGGCGCAGACATCGCAGTTCTTGTATTCGTCTGTATTGCGAGGGTCCGCCCAGCCCCATTTTTGCTTGAGGGTCAACAGTTCTCGTTCTTCCTTTTCGGAGAAATACGATACGTTGCCGAGTTGGCGAGCCAACATCAGGATTCTGCAGTAAGCATCCAAGATTTCAGTCCACCAATAGGCTTGCTCCACGTCGATTCCGTAACTCACGGTACCATGGTTGGCCAGAATGATGACATTGGTCTTGTCGACGTACGGCAAAATCGTTTCCGCAAACGCTTGTCCACCGGGTGTTTCGTATCGCGTGATCGGAACGTCTCCTAAGAAGACTTCTACTTCAGGCAACACGCATTGTGGAATTGGCTCGCGAGCCACCGCAAAGGCGGTCGCGTGGGGTGGGTGGCAATGCACTACGCTCTTGATGTCGGAACGTTGCTTGTAGATTTCTAGGTGCAACAACGCTTCGCTGGATCGTTTTTTGATTCCAGAGGTTTGTTTGCCCGTCATATCGATGGTGCAGATATCTTCCGTCTTTAAGAATCCCTTGCTGTGCATCGTGGGCGTGCAGAGCACTTCGTTTTCACCGATGCGAACGGTGATATTGCCATCGTTGGCCGCAGCGAAACCTTTGTTGTACAGGCGTCGCCCGATTTCGCAGATGTCTTGTTTGATTTTATGTGCGTTCATGAGGTTACTTTCACGGACAAGTTACTTTGAGGATGGTTTGGTTTGTGGTTGAATATGTAGTTCGTCGATGATGGCAGCATTGTAAGCGTCCACCGGTTTTAATTTAGGGCGAAACGGCTGTGCAGCTTCGGCTCCATCGCTTACAGCGATGATCGATCCCGCCGACGCGCCGAGATCATCCCAAACGACGACCAAGTCGGGCTCGTTTTGAGGTCGTCCCAGGAGTTTCTCGCCATAGGCTTCCGCAGTTTTGAGGCTTGCTCCCACGAAACTCGGATGCACGCGGCTGAGAGTTACGGTTCCATTGACTTGATAGAGTTGCATGGCGACGATTGCTTTCGATCAAGAGTGTTTTTGAAGATGTTCGAACATACGTCTAGCAAGATTGCACGCGGAAGGCACATTCCATGTTTTGGCTGAAATGATCAGCACATTGACTGGGACTTCGCTCAGCACAGCCGCCAACTCACCCCAATTCGATACGACTGCAGGTCGCAATCGGTCGTCGCGGGCAGCTTGCCAACATGCGGAGTGAGGTGCGTTTACGATGGCAACGCCGGCTTGATGGCCGGCTCGCAAACCATCGCTGATGCTGCGAATGGCCGACGCATCATCGATCGATGCATCGATGACCTTGGACTGTTTGGGACACAGTTGTTTCGCAACCGAACCGATCCAAGTTGCTGAGCCGGAAACGATGAGTCTGGGTGGTCGCGTTGCCGATTGTACCGGCGAGCTAGATTGTTGAGTTGGAACCGATGGTTCGCGCACGATCTGGATCTTGCGTTCGCGGCATAGGTCGCTCGCGGCAGGAGTGAGCACGGCCGTTGGCAAGATCTCTAGAACTTGGATGCCAGCTAGTCGACCTCGCAACGCCTCGACGCTGACCACTCGATCCGCAACTTGCAGATAACCAGTGGATTTCGAATTCCCATCGGATGCCGGACTGCCGAGCGCAGACGCATCGATTGTCGACAGGGTGCTCAGCACTCGTCGTACGATGGTTTCAATTTCAGCAGCGTTGATTGTCATCAATTGTTTCGAAGAAGTGTTTCGAAGAAATGGTTGTCTTAAGTGGCGGGTTTATTGTCGATTAGGCCAAGTACAGCCCAACGTATCGGACTTGCCTCGACTCCAAATATCTCGCGAACGGCTCCTCCGTCGCTGGTCAACATGACCGTCTCGCCTGCTCCAGCCCTTAGGTGATCGACGGCGATCAGCGGGGGGCCATCGAAAGACGAACCGTCCGCAAGCAATGGTTGACACACCAGCAGCTTGAGGTTCTCAAGCGTCGGATGTTTGACCGTCGATGTTGCATTGCCGATGACCAGGGCCGATTGCATACGTGGGACTCGAGTGGAAGTGGATATCGTGAGCTATATGAGTTGTAGGTTCGGTTTGAACGCTGCGACCTATAGGCTGCCGGTGCCGCCGAGGACATGCAGATCTTCGATCAAGGAGCAGCGGCGTTCGCGGGTGAAGGTAAGCGGAGTGGTGACTCCCTCGCCGGTCGGACCTGCGATCGAAAACGACAAGTAGCCTTCGCCTCCCAATCCCAACGAGGCCATGCACGGACCATTCTTGACAAACAATGTCGTGTCCATCACACGTCCCATTTTGGTCATGTTGCGAACATTGCGAGAATGGATGATGCTGGTATGGCGGTATCCGTGTTCGGCTTGTTGGGCACGTTGGACCGCTTCGTCGAAATCTCGGCAGCGGACGAATGGAACGAAAGGCATCATCTGTTCTGTTTGAACAAACGGATGCTCAAACGTCGTCTCTCCGAAGACAAGCTGTACCTTGGGATCGATGGTTCGCCCTGCGGCGGCGGCGAGTTTGTGTGCATCTTGACCGAGCAGTTCTTTCTTGGGTGCATGATGTCTGTCGGTCCCCTCGCCGACCAGTTGGAGGGCAGCTTGCGTCAGTCGATCCACTTCGCCAGCGTTCAGGCGAACAGCACCGGCCCGCTCCATAGCGGACATCATGGCGTCGAATACGCTTGCCACAACGAACACTTCTTTTTCTGCGATGCAGAGCAAATTATTGTCGTACGCAGCACCTTGGATAATGCATCGAGCGGCATGATCCAAGTCTGCCGTTTCGTCGACGACGACAGGAGGGTTACCTGGTCCGGCGACCACCGCACGCTTGCCGCTGTTGAGAGCTGCGCGGGCAACTGCAGGACCACCGGTAACGCAGATGAGCGCGATGGAACGATGTTTGAACAATTGTTGAGCGGATTCCAAGGTTGGCTCGCAAATCAACGAAATCAAATTGTCGATCCCCAAGTCTGCATGAATCGCTTGATTGAATCTGCGGACACCTTCGGCTGCGACTCGGCGACCGCTCGGATGTGGGTTCACCACGACGGTATTGCCACCTGCGATCATGCTGACCGCGTTGCCTGTGATGGTCGGCAGGGAATGCGTGACGGGCGTGATTGCGCCAATGACACCAAAGGGTGCATGTTCGATGACGGCCAACCCGTAATCACCGCTAAAGCATTCGGTCTTAAGGAACTCAACACCTGGAGTGCGTTCACCGAGAGTCTTTAGTTTTTCGATCTTGTGCTCGAGGCGACCGATGTTGGTTTCATGCATTTCCATGGTGCCAAGTTCGACGCAGCTATCGATCGAGATACGTCGAATATGATCGATGATTTTCTTTCGATCGGAGATCGGTCGCTCGCGGAGTTGTTCGAAGGCAGTTCGCGCGGCACGAACCGCATCGTCGACATTGCTAAAGAGTCCGTGTCGACCCAAAGCGATGTTGGCTGAATGACTGTCGGACGACGACGCGCCTGCGAAATTTGACTGGGCGAAATTTGGAGGGGTTTGTTTGCCCCGCACTTCGCTGAGCACTTGCGCCACCACGGACCGAATGAGTGTTTCGTTGATTTGCATTGAATTATGGGTGAGTGATTATTGACGTTTGTAAACGTTGTTCTTTTCGATGTGAACTGTATCTACGATTCCGATGATGACACAATCGATTGGCAATTTACTTGTTTCCGGAGTGAATCGTGCGCTGCTTCCCTGCGTGATCAAAACCATATCGCCGACCCCTGCGCCCAACGTGTCGACCGCGATAAATGTTCTCCCCGTGGAGACCAACTCGGAACGTTTGTTGGGCTCCAATCGAAAGGGTTCAACGACGAGCAACTTTTGGCCGACCATCGTTTCAACCTTTTGGGTGGAGACCACGGCTCCGGTAACTTTTGCGACGAACATGGGATTTTTTTTCTCGGCTTTGGATACTAAGGTTTCAT
>JBEBHM010000855.1:0-3436 GCA_040080875.1 Pirellula sp. | reverse complement strand
GTACATGACCTTGGCGCGTTTGCCTGAATCCGGATGCGAGCGAGCGAAACTGGGAATGAAATTAGTCCACGGTGCTGTTTGGTTCTGTTGTTGATCCCACTGCTCTAATACCTTGGCCAATGCTCGCGCGTCGTACCCAGCTTGAATCATCCAGCGGATTGCATCGGAGTCTGCAACACTCTCGAACTCAGGTCGCATCGGTTTGGCAACCGTCGCCATCCATAGCATGCCCTCCTTCATATCGAGCGGCTTAGCCACTTGCTTGCTCTGTCTCAAGCCAAGCAACTGATGGCCGCGATCCAAGTGAGATAGTTCGTGCCCAATGACCCCAACCAAAGCAGCTTCGGAAGGCAAACTTTCGATCATGCCCGTTGAAAAGACCAGTCGTCCACCAGGGATCGAATAAGCTGCCAGCTCATTCGACTTGACCATCGTAATGTCTAAGGAACTGTAACGATTGGCGTTGGTCATGAACGGTTGGATCTTGCCGGCCAAGTACTTGATATACGCTACATCGCGTCCCGTTTTGGTCATCAAGTTTCGCGATTGTCGCATGCGCTCTTCGAAATCCGCAAGCACACGTTTGCCGAACTCATTCTCTTCCGCTCGGCTGATCGGAACTCTCTCCAAACGCTTGAGCTGCTCGTCGGAAAGTGTGGAAAAAAAACCCGGCATGAAGTCGGCTGTCGATTTGCCCATCTCTTCGAACGCTTCTCGCATTTTCTCCGCGCCAGCAAACACCGCTGGGGCCTGAGCCGAAAGAAATTGTGATCGTTGAAAAAAAAGCACGATCGCAACGAACCAGACAACTTTGCCCATTGCCTTCACACCCAAATGTGTTTCCAATCTTCACGCAAACTTGACTGCCAGCCCAAAAAACGGTTGATCCAATCGCCGCCCAACGCACTAGCGCGCCCCCCTATCTAGTCCATTGTAACAAGCTTGGCAGGCAACTGACTTGGTTCCTTCGCAGTTTTGGATGGATGGACTAGAATATGGCTGTCAAATCATTCCAAGGAAAACACGATGTCCAAGTCAATCTGGCCGGATGGAGAGGTAACCGCTGAGCTGCTGGTCAATGTTCGCGACGGACAAGCGATTGCGGTGGAGCAATTGATGGATCGTCATCGCAATTCCCTGCGACGCATGATTCAGTTGCGGCTCGACCAACGACTAATGCAGCGCATGGATGTGAGCGATGTCATTCAGGATGTGTTGTTGGAAGCCAACCGCAGACTCTCGGACTACTTGTCGAATCCTGTCATCCCATTTCATTTGTGGATTAGGCAGATCGCCAAGGATCGCATCATTGACGCCCATCGTCGCCATCGAGTTTCCGCAAAACGAAGTATCGATCGCGAACAGGCACAGGCGGGTAAAGGAAGCGTAGATCAGTCAACACTTGATCTTGCCAACCAGTTTTGTGATCGAGCGCTTACGCCGGCGGCTGCGGCCACGCAGCGCGAAATCGCGCAGCAAATCGAAGCAGCGGTGCAGAAACTGCGAGAGAACGATCGGGAGATCATTCTGATGCGACACTACGAACAGTTGGACAATCAAGAAGTCGCTCAAACTTTGGGACTGACCGAGCCAGCTGCAAGCATGCGTTACCTGCGCGCGCTCAAGAGACTTCGCGAAATCATCGAGCAGCTTCCCAAGCTACGTCAGGATCTTCAAGAATGAGCCAGGAGAGCCCTGAGTTGCCGTTGGACAATCGCTTGCTTCGGCCCATGGACTTAATCGAATCCGACGAGCCTACTTCCGAGTCCGAATTGCAACTTGCGGCTATCGTAAGCAATCTGACCGATCAGATGCAACGAGGCGAATCTGTCGACATCCATCGCGTTTGCGAACGGTTTCCCGATCTCGCATCGGATCTGATGCAACTATGGGGGACGGTGTTGGTGACCGACGCGGTTGGTAGTGCCGAAGCAGACGCAGCGCCGAACCTATCCGCGATTAGACCGTCCAAGGAATGGAGTCTCAAACTCCCCTGTCAAATGGGGGACTACGAACTCATCCAAGAAATCGGTCGCGGCGGAATGGGAATCGTTTATCTCGCTAATCAAATCAGCTTGAATCGCGAGGTCGCAATCAAAATGATCCTCAAAGATCGATTGGCTAGCGATCAAGAGAAACTGCGATTCGTTGCCGAAGCCAGAGCGACCGCAAAACTTGATCATCCCGGAATCGTGCCCGTATACGATGTAGGAGAGATCGATGATCGGCCTTACTTTGCGATGAAGTACTTTCGCGGCAAGACCCTCTCTGAGCTGATCGTTGCGGAGGAACTCGGTCAGCGTCAAGTAGCAGCCATCCTTGAACAAGTGTGCCGCGCGGTTCATTTTGCGCATGAGTTTGGCATCGTTCACCGTGACATTAAGCCATCGAACATACTCATCGACGAATCGGGGAACGCCAAGTTGACAGACTTTGGGCTTGCCAAACAAACCGACGCAGCGGAGTCGCTAACTCGAACGGGCGTGGTCCTCGGAACGCCAAACTACATGAGCCCTGAACAAGCCCGCGGTCGATTGGGACAAATCGGTCCAGCGTCCGACATCTACAGCCTGGGATCGGTTCTTTATCATGCGCTGACTGGCAAGCCTCCGTTGGTAGCCAACTCACCGGTCGAATTAATGTTGAAAATTCTAGAACAGGACCCGACTCCGCCACGCATCATCAATCCTCGCATCGATCGCGACCTCGAGATGATTGTGATTCGTTGTTTGCAGAAGCCACCCGATCTGCGATATGCCAATGCGGCGTTGTTGGCAGACGACTTACGTGCATTTTTGCACAACGAACCAGTCGCGGCCAGATCAGGTCAATTTGCGCAGATCATTGCCCGGTGGTTTCGAGAGACGCATCATGCGCCGGTGCTTGAGAACTGGGGATTGCTGTGGATGTGGCATTCGCTCGTGCTGATGATTCTATGTTTGATGACCGAAGCACTCCACTGGTCGGGAACTCATCATCGTTGGTATTACGCATTGCTATGGACGGTTGGGATGGGAACCTGGGCTTCGGTCTTCTGGGCATTGCGACGGCGCATGGGCCCCGTCACGTTCGTCGAACGGCAAATCGCACATGTATGGGGTGCCAGCATGATCGGGATTGGAGCTTTATTCCCAATCGAATGGGGATTGCAGCTTGCACCGCTCAAACTCACGCCGTTGATTGCGATCATTGCCGGCATGGTCTTCCTCATCAAGGCGGGAATTCTTAGCGGAGTTTTCTATGTCCAGGCCCTCTGTTTGTTCGCTACGAGCGCTTTGATGCTCGCAATCCCAGATTTTGCTCATATCATCTTTGGGATTGTCGCTAGCACTTGCTTCTTTGTGCCCGGCCTGAAATATTATCGTCAGAGCCTTGAACAACCCGCGAGTCCCATTGGTTCGAGCCGCGAACTCCATCGCAACCGAATCCTTGTGCC
>JBEBHM010000176.1:0-12849 GCA_040080875.1 Pirellula sp. | reverse complement strand
GCATTGACCGTCGTCAATATACGTCCACCGGCCTCTTCGATTTGGAATGACAGGTCCTTGTTCAGTGTGGTGTTGACCGGAGCCGCCGTGCCACCTTGATTGCCAACATCGAATTGCTGTCCAACAGGTGTCAAAATGACGGAAAGCGTACCCGGAGATTCAACCGTAAATCGGAACAAGTCCACGTCCGCATTTCGATCGATCGATCGGTCGTTTAGTTGTGTGCTGCCATTGGTTAGTAACCCAAGGTCGATGGCTGCTTGAGCCGAATCGCTCGGTTCGTCGTTATCTCCATAGAGCGTATGGATACCCAGGATGTCATCGTGTTGGGCCCCTAGAAACGCAAGCGAGGCAATCGGCTCCATGAGTTTGGTATTGTTTACCGGGATCACGTGATCCAGGCCGAGACCATGACCGATCTCGTGCATAGCGACGTTGATGAAGCCACGGTTCTCTCCTTGCGGTCCATTCGCATTGGTTCGGTAGAAACTATCGGCAGTGTCGATGACCATATCGCCATCGAAACCTTGGTTTCCGCCGCCCGAAGGAAAGAAATTGAATGCCAAAATGTTGAGGTCCCCGTCGATGCGAGTTCCCCCAACACGCATATCACCTCGAACGCCTCGCTGACCTCTTGCGACATTCGAGTAGTTAGCACCATCATCGACCGGCTCGTAAATGAAACTCAGTCCAGATTGAGCAGCCCAATTGTCATAGGCGCGCTGAACGATGTTGAACCATGGTCGATTGGAAACCGGTCCGGTTCCGCCGCCATAGATACCATCCATGAAAGCGATCAAGTTGCTTTGCGATAGCTGTGGTACACCATTGACGTCTTGCCCGTTGGACACCATGGTCCCGTCCGGCACAATGCTCCAGGAGATTGCCGCAGGATCTCCCACGTTCGGGCTGGTTCCTCCGGTGGGATTCGTCCAACGTGCCCCCGGAGCGTTGAAATTTACCCCTGGCTGGCTGCCCGCCCCGATCAGTGAGAGCTGATTGTCCATCTGATCCATGTAGCTCTTGGGCGTACCCGGAGCATAGATCGGAAGCGCCGCCATGAGATCTCGTCGTTCCAAGTTCTCGCACAAAAGAGAACGAAGCTGTTGTCTTCGAGACTTTATTAATGCGAGATTTCGATTGGAGGTTTTGAATTCGTCAATACCCATGTTGGATGAACCTTGCAGGTTGTTCAGGCTGGAAAAAGTAATGGGGTTGATTCTGTGGTAGTTGGTGGTGACGCCCCTGTCGAGGCATCACCGTGGATTCGACTAGGACTCGTGGGCAATCAAGTCCGCAAAAAACGAGTCTAACGATTCGATGTCATTTTCGTTAGTCTCGGACGTGGATAAAATGGCCAACCGTTCGGCTTCCTCCTGGGTCTCCGTGCCGAAGCTGCCCAGGTAAGCCACTAGTCCTACATCTGGCGTAACCGGCAAAACCGGACTTGAGCTGTAGGATCCGGCATCCACCATTTTGGTGCTCGAATTGATCTTGTCGCGAACCACCAGCTCGCTCCAAGCGAGCGGTGCGGCTAACGTTCTTGGATCGATTCCTTGTCCTTCACCTTCACCTTCGCCGGCACCGCCGTTGCGCCGGTTGTTAATGAAGTTGATAACTGCGAGCACGTCCAACGGGCTGATGAAGTTATCGCCGTTGACGTCTCGATACGGTGGTGGGTCAGGCAGTCCCACGACAGAAACCGAGGATCCGTTGAAATTCAAGAAGTTGATTATCAACAAAACGTCGATCGGTGAAACAAATCCGTCTGCATCGACGTCCAGATTCTGGATCGGGTTCTGATGCCTTGGTGGCGGTGGAGTCGTGATCGAAATGTTTACCAACGCCGACGTGCTGACCGCTCCTAACGAATCGACCGCCTCGTATCGGAATGAATCCACATCACCCTTGAGCGCTGTCGCATTCGGTACGTAGGTAAAGGTTCCGTCCGGATTGAGTGTAACGGTTCCCTTGCTCGGCTGTTGAACAACCCTCGCTGTAAACGCGTTCCCCTCGATGTCCCGGTCATTTGCCAATACGCCGTCGTCTAGCAAAGTTGTCGTATTGCTGCCACGAGGATCCGTTGTTCTCAACTCGACACCTTGCGGTGTTAAGTAGAACAAATCATCCACGACTCGTGGCGCATCGTTGGCAGGTGCGACTGCGATGTCAAACGTATCTTCAATTGCATTGCCCGTACTGTCCACACAACGAACCGTTATGGATGCGACGCCCGATGCATCGGGCACCAAAACCAGCCGAAGCTGACCATTGACGATTGTCGCCGTAACCACATCTGGGTTGGTGTTGGTCACGCTAAATACCAACGAGTCTCCGTTGAGTGCAGCATCGGGATCGAAGAAGAACGTTGGGGACAACGTAATGTTGGGAATGACCGTGTCCTCCGAAACACTCAGATTCGGAAGCGGAGAAACCAAACGAGGTGCGTCGTTCACCGGTGTGACCGTCAATGTCATTGTGTTGGTCACGGCATTACCCGCACGGTCGGCTGCTTCGATGACGACGATGGCAGTACCATTTTGGTCGGGTTTCGGTCGCACAAACATGTCGGTCGCACCGAACGTTGGCTCGACCAAATTCGGATTCGTATTCGAAACGACCCGATACGTCAGCCGGTCATCGTTCGGTATCACATCCGGATCGAAGAAGTAATTTCGTAGCGGCAATGCCCGCTCGGCCTCGTCCTCGAACATAGAGATCGTGCCAAGCGAACCGACCACACGAGGTGCGTCATTGACAGCGGTAACCGTAACAGTGACTGTTCCTCGTCCCGTTTGAGGATCCAAATTGCCTTGGCTAGTACCGTTGTCGGTCACCAGGTAAAAGAATCGATCGACGCCGTTGAAGTCCGCTGCTGGCCTATAAGTTACTTGGCCATTGACGAACGTTACCGTCCCACCAAACTCGCTTGTTGGCTCCACACCCGTAAACGTAATTGTCTGAGCATTGGGGCCCGTGATCTCGGGGATCGGACCGGCGGTATCTCCCGCAATAAAGAACGTTGTGGCACGAGTGTCTGAACCATCCTCCACCATCGAAAACGACTTCGGCGTGGTAATCGGCAAGTCATTTTTATCCCGAACGGTAATCGTGACCGTGCGTGTTATGCTCAGTGGATCGGACAGCACTCCCGTGATGCCATCATCCGTCAAGGTAAAGTTAAAGGTATCGACACCACTAAAGTCCGTTCTGGGTGTATAGACGATTCCAGCATTGGTCAAAGTAACCGAGCCGCCCTGTGTCGAAACGCTATTGGGCAAAGAAACTCGCAATGTTTGTCCAGCTTCATTCGCCGGACCAGGTGTCGCTTGACTCAATAGGATGACATCTTGGGGGGACAAAACCAGTTGAACATCCTCGTCGATGGTGCGACTAAAATTGCTTGCAACCGGTACGTCGTTGGCCGGTCGAATCTGAATGGTAACCGTCGTCGGTGTCAGCGATTCGAGGATCTCACCTTCGGATGAATCCAAGTTGACGTAACTCAGATAGACGAACGAGTCCGTCCCGAAATAGTCCGCAACCGGCGTGTAGCTAAAGGTTCCGTTGGGATTGAACACGAATGTGCCAGGAACTGCATGTTGTGGTTCCGTTACGATGCGAGCCAAAAGTGGACGTCCATCGGTGCTCGTATCGTTGGCCAATACGCCGTCATCCACAACGAAGCCCGGTGTCAGGCTGCCTGTAGAATCGGTGGTGACCAACCCTCCCGCCTGATCTTCGTTCATCGTGTAAGCATCTGCCGTACCTAAAGGAGGTGTTCCAGGTACGATACGTACCAAGTAATCCTCAACCTCACCGTCCAACGCGAGACCGGTTGGCAAAGTGTTTCCGGCTGTCGATACACGGAAACGCGCGAACGTGTTCGTGCTCACCGTTGGAACAGGCGCGGAGGACGGAAGCCGAATTCGGAATTGTTGAGTCAGGGTCGATTCGGTGAACACGACGCCATTCATCACGGTTTCACTTGCGTCGGTCCAATCTCCATCTGCGTTGAAGTCGATCCAACCGTCAAGAATCCCTGGAGTGGCTAACGTCACAGTGATCAGGGTTTCCAAGTTGCGATTGAACATCGGCTTGTCCAAACCTTGAAACTTGAACTTCACTCCATCGTCCGCGGTGTCTCCGTCCGCTCGAGGAGTTGGACTACCGTCGAGTTCGGAGCTGACCAACTGCCCTAGCCTGAGAGGAGTTGCATTGGATACGTGACGGGCTCCATCCAGTCCAAGACTCGTTGGATAACGGCCTGGCGTAGTGGTCACAGGATCCGGCGCATCACCAAAATCCAACAGCACACCCGGCATCAAAATCGTAAACTGTGTTTCGTTGTTGATGCGATTGCTCTTAAGGAAATTGCCTGCGTTGTCGGCGATGCCTCTTAAGAAAAAGCTGTTGACCTCAGGACTGATGTTCACAGCGTTCTCGATATAGAGAGTCGAACCTCCCCGTACCTTGGCCTGCAATGTTGTCTTGCCTGATGCAAATCCCTCGTTGATGGAACGCACGATGGCGTCCCGCATTTGTGTCGCGGTAAACGAGGAATCTTGAACGAAGCTGATCGGAATGGCCCCTCCAGGCACACCTGTAAGCGTCAAGCTCGGAGCATTGTCAATGTTCGTACTGAACCGTGCGTTATCAAGCAGTTTCAAACCATCCGCTTGAATGACCGTGGTCAGACCCAACAAGGACGATTCAATCGCGGCTTTCATTGCAGCAAAGACATCCGCCCGCGAACTCTGGTTGTTGTATCGAATGGCAAGTCGCGATGGATCTCGACCGTTGCCAATGCTCAAGTTCTCGAATTCAAAGGTCGCGGTCGACGTCCCATTGTTGATGGTGAAGTAGTCGCCATCGACCACACTACCACGGCTAATGGTAACCGCCGAAGTCAGCGGATTGACAGCGGAATTGGGGAGCAATCCAAGATCGATTCGTCCACCACCCGCATCGCGAGGGTTGATCGCTAGACCCGCGCCCGAAATAATCGGCAACATGGTCGTCACCAAATCGCTGGCAGTGGTCGCTGCGGAATAAGGGATAACAACATTGCCTGGGAACGTTGGTCCGCTGAAGTTTCCATCAAACTCAAACGTCACGGTACGAGAGTTATTGGTGATCGTAAAGCGAGTATCTTCGGCAATGTCCACGCCACCCCGAGCCGGTATCTGAAGCAATAGGGTTCCGAAAATGTCGAGGGTCGTGTTGCCGCGTACGCCTGGCCGACCAAACAGTCCTACGGAAGGAGCATTAGCAACCGAGATCGTATATTCTGCCGTACCACCAATATAAATGTTTCCATCGCCCACATGCTGAGGCTCCAACCCAAGTCCAGCATTTCGAATGGCAGTTGCCAACTTTTGGCCGATGTCGGATTGCGTGTCGGAAACCGTAATTGGGACTAAAACGCTACCAGCAATCGAACCCGATCCATTGGAATCCAATTCAAATACTCGTGTCGTGACCACGGCCCCAACAGTCCGTGTGATCGTGATCGACTGACCATCGACCAGCGATCGAGATACGCCAACCAAATCCAAATTGGAATTGACGGTATCGACTCGTCCGGAGTTTGGCAAACCTAAATAGACTTTGTCGTTTGCCACTATTTGGGTTGCAAGCGCCAAACCAGAATTGTCCAAAGCGTTCTTGATCACCACGGCCACTTCGGCCGCCGTACTAGCACTGGAGATATCGACTCGAATGTTTCCAATCGAGACTTGCGTGTCACTATCGAATTCGAAGATCAAACTTTGGCGCCCATCGGACACACCAAATGTTTGTCCGTCCACAATTCCACCAGGTCTCGTTCCCAGACTCGGCACGAGAAGCCCAAATGTCGACTTCGGCTGAACAAGCGCGACGGCATCGGTCGTGTCAATGTAAGCACCAAGAGGCGCACCGACGAACACATCACCGGTTCCGATAATTCTCGGAGCGATGCCAGGGATCGTGGACAGAGCCGCGACAATGGCATTGGAAATGTCCGACTTGGTCGATAGCGAGGTGAACGGGATACGTGTGTTGCCAGCGATCGAATTGTTGTTGTTGTCGAATTCGAACGTAAAGCTGGCGGCACCGTTATTGACAATGAATCGGTCGCCATCGTTGATACCACCGGCGCCACCACCGGCGAGCGGGACGAGCAACTCTATTCCCTGTGGAAGCTGCAATCGGTAGCCGCTATCAAACTCGAACGTGACGTTGCCACCGGAACTATCCAGAGCGGTAAAGGAATTGCCGTCGCCGATTTGATCCCCAGCAGGTGCATCCACAACAAAACGATCTTTGTTGTTCAGAGTGATGTCGTAGACCTTTTCGTTCTTCCAAACTCCAGCTAACGGACGAAGAAGAATCTCATTCGTGGTTACGTTGTACGAAAATGCATAATCGATACCTTCGACTAACAATCGGCCGTTTTCTGTTATCGTGAGTACCGACCCAGGTTGGCGGTTGCCTCCGTCCCGACCTGTTACGGAATCGTCATCAATACCCGTTCCAGCTTGCAGATTAGAAGTCTCAAATCCATCTTTAAGCTGAATTCGAAACTCAGGATAGACTCCTGACGACAATCGCACAACGGACATCGTATTGTCAATGTCGACTCGTTCCGCATCGTTGTCGATCGGATTCACGATCACCGCAGTGGGTCCGACGAAGTCCGCCCGGTCGATGGCTCCTCGGTCTTTGAAAATGTTTCCGCCCAAGCCGCTTGGAGGAGCGATGTTCGGATCGTCCGATCGCAGTTGGCCACTATTGTCTCGATCGGGAGCCAAAATTGGCGAGGAAGAAATCCCGACCGCTTGCTTGACAGTTCGATATCCCGATCGATCCGCTAACGAATCGATCGAACTATCAATCACTTGCGAACTCGAAGCGGGCAAGAAATTTCCACCAGGAACGTCGACAAAGAGTTTTTCGTTGTTGCCTGCCGTAAAGTTAAAATCGAAGGCCGTGTTCGGAACGTTGGTTGGGGCTGCTTCGATCGGTTGCCCAAGGTAGGCAAAGGCTACTCTCGTTTCAGCGTATTGATACGTATTTCCACCGACCACCACCGCGGAAGGACGCACGCTACGACCAGCGGCAGTCAGCTCGGTGACGATCGGCGTCTGCACGTTGACGAAGACATTGTTGAGCAACGTCGGAGAGGCCCCACCAGTAACCAAAATACCTGTCTCAGGCAGGATTTGGTTCAAGTTGTGGTTGTCACCCAAGTTTTTGTCCACTCGGATGTTTCCGTTGCTATTGATCGAAGAAGCATTACGAACAACAACATACTTTTCGGTCGTGCCGTTGCCAAGCGCCGTGATCGGAATGGCTGGCGAAGATGTCAAAAATGGTAAGGTCATAGTCCGGTCGTGGCCTATGCCGCGGTGGATATGACCACGAAAAACACTTGTTGTCGTGGTAGCGCCGTTCGTTTGAGTAAAAAATAGGTTCACGTCAACTGGAGAAACGTCATCTGTTGCGCCACGATCGGTAATACCTCGATAGCGATTTAATCCTGCTTCTACTTCCGCTCCTCGGATGTTGCCAGAGTTGACGCCGACATCTCCATTGCTGTTGGTGGTGTTAATGTCCAGCGTTGGAACGTGACCATTGATACCTCCTAAAGCAATCGCGGAAACGGGAGCTAACGGATTGGCCAATCCAAAGCTACCGTTATCCAAATTTTGTTGGTTGAGCATCCCAGCCGCATTGATGGCACCTGCAATGGATCGTGCCATATCCACAACTCGGTATTCTGGGCCGATATAGACCGGGATGTTTCCTGTCTGCACAACTCCAGTCCGAGTGAACTCAAATGTGGTGGTCCGATTGGTGGTGTTCGCGAAATCGGCAACTTGGTCGATCGTAAACGTTTGACCATTTGCATACGAGGCTGGGTCTTCGGCCGTGATCACAAAACTCTCGGGTTTTAGCACCTTCAAGCTGAGGGAGTAATTACCGCTGGTCGTACCGCGACGACGATCCGCAAGCGATAGAGGGTCGTACACGGTATTCCCGGAAGCGCTGATCGCCGCATAATAAACTCCCGCAACCTTGGCGGTGAAATCCACATACGGATCGAGACCTCCGCTTTCGCCCGGTGCGGCTTGGCTGTCGACCGTCGTTGGATCCGACCCACTCGTGATGTTTTGGGCTCGACCATTGGCGTCGAAGATCTTTAGTGCAGCATCCAAATTGCTTGTCAGAAGCGTATCGACATTGACCAAGACTCGGTCACCAACTTCCAAGGTGAACTTGTACATGTCGACATCCGAGGAACCGGTCGACAAGGGATCCGCAGTAATCGTCCCATTGACGGTGTAAGCGGCTGGGTTGGTTCCTGTTCCTTGCCAAGTTTCGGTCGCACCGGCGATGGTGCTGTTAGAATTGGAGTCCACCGACTGAGCATTGAAATTGGCTCGCCCATCCTTGCCAATGATGGTGTTGTTGACTGCTCGAACGTAGGGTGCCGCTGAATACTCGCCCAATCGCGTGATAGAAACGCCGGCAGTTGTCTGAATGTCTTGCGGCCCTTGTAAAATGATCGACGCAATAAATCCACCAGTGGCTGTGGTGTTGGCTGGGGGAGGAGGAACAAACGCGCCTTGTGGTTCAACCCACGTCTTGATGTTCTGAGTCGTACCATTGGTTACCAACACGCTGCCCATAATAGAATCGCGAATGGCTTTGACCATTTCATCGGCGGCGTAGCCTGAACTCGTGGTAGGAGCGCGCAGATACGTCACTCCCGCGTCCTCACGATAGTAAATGGGGACACGGTCCGCGTTCCAACCATCGCCTCCCACGGTATTCGTTGGCGAGCCCGAGATTTCTTCAAATTCGAATCGGACTTTTTGTCGCCCGTAATCGATGATCAACGAATCTCCGTCATCGGTGAAAGTACCTGAATGGTCGGGAGGGACTTGAGCATTGGCAGTTTGAGACAGATCGTTGATTCCAGGAAAGGCGGTAATCCTCCAAAATGGTGTCTGCCCTTCAATATGCAAGCCACCCAATCCGGACGAATCCATGACATTGTTCGTCACGACCATTCCGGGTGCTAATCCTGCGCGTTCGGCAGGCGACCCCGGAGCAACGGCGAACGGAACCGTATTAAGGATTGGAAGCTTGCGAGCATACGCTCCACCTAAACCAGGTGCCCCAACATAGTTGGGCAAGAATGACGGCGCACCCACCGTGTAGAGAGGTTGTTGTGCGCGACCGTCGGCATAGTACAAATCGGCTGGCGCCGCGAAAATTCCGTAGTCACGCGAATCCGTGATGGTACTCGCGTTGACAACGAATTGCCCTTGATCGCGACGTGAGTTCACGTCCCCAAATCCCTCGAAGTTAATTATGCCGTTCGGTCCAAACAAATTGGCTCCGCTCAGGAACTCCACATCTCCTACCAAATGGACCAAGTAATTGGCCCCGGCGGAGCCTGTGTCAACTCCATTGCTATTGGCAGCGCTGACCCGGAATCGGTTTTGTGTAAATACCGTGTTGATGCCGTCGCGGACAGCTCTTGCGATTTGTGCCGGTGTCGAAGTCGCCGAAACAACGATGGGAGTATTTCCAAAATCGAAACTGCCATCGTATGTGAACTGGAACTTGATTCGATTGGCACCGTCGCTTAGCTCCATCACGCTCTTGTCAGGTATGGAAAGCCCAGTTGGAATCAACAGCGAAGTGCTAAACGATCCGCGATCATAGCGTTCTCTCACCACCGCGGTTGAATCGGATTTGCGAATCTCGACTTGGTAATCTCCGTTACCTCCAAATCCTGACGAAAGGAACGCACGAGAATTCGTCGTGTTGGTGACTCGCTCTCCTCTCGATTGCAAGCCAATCATGACATCGTCAATGTAGGCGTAGCCGGTGTCACCAGACCCAAGTCGATTCGGACCTTGCGTGTCGTAACTGAATACAAGCTGACCCGTAAATCCTTCGAATGGACGCATGTCAAATCGAGCTTGTTCCCACTGACCGTTCGTACGTGCCAAGGTCACCGGAGCTGCGCCCGGCATGGTGCTAGCCACCAATGCGTCCGGGCGACCTGGGATTCGAATGAATGCTTCCAGCTGTTCCGATGGATCGTGAGGAGCAAAGTCGTACGAGAAATATCCCCAAGTTCCTTGATCATTAATGAGGTTGAACGGATTGGATACAATTTCGCCAGCAGCTCCATCCGACATCAAGCGACTGCCCGTGGAACGGAATGCGAGGACATTCGAACCGCGATACAAGTTGTTGCGGCTAGGCCCAATCGTGGCAAATTGCCAGAGGTTTTGTCCAGTGCCAACCGAAGCCGGGTCGAACAACACTGCAGTGGAGGCGGTTGCACTTGGGATTCCCTCGAACGACTCGTTTGCTGCGAATCGATACGTGTCGATAGGCGCATAGCGTGGAGTCCAAATTCCCAAGTAGATGTCATCCAGTTGGAAAGTAGCTGCTGTATTTGCCGGCGTCGAAAAAGTGAACTGATAGGTTTGGCCCGGGAGTCCTCCTCCAAAACCGCCAAACACGCTCGACATATCCACAACGAATTTGTCCCACATGGTGGGATCTGCCGAGTTTAATGTTGCTGAAAACACCGTAGGTGCCGTTGCCGTCGTATTGTTGTAAAGGCGTACCGTCAGCGGGACCCCAGGCGTGACTTTGTAGTTTAATGAGAACCTGATCGGATCGTTGGAATCCCAAGTCGTAGGAATCGTGAACGGTACCGAACGCACCTGCTCGACAACTGCATTGTTCGCCGTCATTCTCGCCTCGAAAGCAGTTGTTCCACCGGTACCACCCTCAAGTACAGGAACCGGGCCGCTCACGAAGGTTGCCGGAATCGTGTTCGCTGGCAAGCTTGTGAAGACCGAGGGAATGAACGTAGGAAGAGCAGGATTTTGAATCGATCGATAGGTTAAGGTCTCGAAGCTCTGATCAAAGAGAACCGTATTTCTCGCCAATGCAACGGCTTGTGCACCTGGCCCCGTGACCGCTAAATCATAAGTACCTCTCGGCAATGCAACGGAACCAATGAACGGGTCTTTTGTTCCCACCGAACCTCGGCTCAAATCGGTCAAATCCGAACCGCGAAGTGGTCCCGGTCGATCGTCCACAATGCTACTGTCTCGACCGACGAACAACCCTTGCGAACTAAATAGGAACGCAGTCAAGTCAGGTCGATTCAATCCATCGGCGTAGTCGACGTCGATGGAAATCGGATAGCTCGAACCGAAGCCTTGGTTAAGCACATTTTGATCGCCAATAGTGAACTGCATCAAGTTGCCCGAGCCACCCAATTGGCCAGCAACACTGATCGACTGACGATCCGTCAATTGAAGATTGCCCAATTGCGTGATGCCATCATCGCTTCCATCAAACATGCCCGTGTTGGCTTCGCCTGTCAACGGTGAGTGATACGGCAGTCCCGACGCGTAAACACCATTGGTCGCATATCGAATGTTCGCAAACTGAACCGTGGATCCGGGGAATTCTTGCTGATCTCGCAACCGAATTTGAACCGAATACGATCCTCTGGTTAGTCCCGAAGCAGGATTTTCGATGTTGGTACTCGAGCTTCGAATTCTAAAGAAGAAACTGCTTTGGGTCCCTGCGATGCCAGGCAGCAAAAGCCGAAGCCCCGCGTCTCGGGTATTGGTCGTGTAATCGTCCTTTAGAAGTCCCGATTCATTTCTCCGCGACGTCGAGTTAACGCGACGAACCAATGGATTCGCATTCTTTGGATCGATCAATGGCGAAGTAAAGACCGAAGCAACACCTGCTTGTTCGTCCGTGCTATTGTCGCTGCGCGCCAGCAAATCTCCGTTGGCGTTCAGAATTTCGATCACGGTATCCAACGCGTACGTCGTGCTATCCACGTCAAACCACACTTCGGTTCCTGCGGTTGCCACGAAACTGTACACATCTTGATCGTTGGGTTCGCTCAGTACTCCATGCATCACATACCCTAACGGCAAATTCTCGTCTGTCGTCGATTCGTTCGGTGCTAGCGCCCCTAGGAACTGTGCGATGACTGCCGTGTCATTGGATCCCGGCGCAACGGTATCTGGCGCCTCGATCTCCATGACCGTCACCACGTTGCGATCATTGCTGAAGGTATCAAACAGCATGCTTCGCCAATCTCCGGGTCGCGGAATCGATCCGATCCCGTCGTTGTTGGTGTCGCTTTGCGGACGCCCATCCGGTTGAGTTCCAGCACCAACCGTATCGTCCCGCAAGCTGGTCAATACTACCGGGAAGCCAGGTTGTCCGATCACGTGCACCGTTCCACCAACTCGATCGGTTACGCTTCCAAATCGACCTGTCGCTGTGATTCCCGTGCCTCGTTCCTTATCAAAATTGGATCCCTGTCCTTCCAGCTTGATGACGAGGGATTCGTTGATCGCGCTTTGCAATCGCAATCCGCCACTATGTTCTAGATTCGAGACCGTGATCGATTCGAATAGAACGTGCACTAAATCCGTATCGTCCCAGACGCTCTCGGTGGTCAAGATGTTGCGCTGCAGATCCCGGACCGCTAACTCTTCTTCGTTGCGATTGTTGGTCGTAGCATCTCCTCGGATCTCAAGACCATTGATGCCGTTGTTGAACAACTCGTTCTCTCGGAATAACGGACCTCGATTGAAATCCAACGTCAGGTCGCGATCAATGAAACCCGACTCGCGACCGGAGTCGCCCCGCAATTCGGCATCGATGGAGTTCGCATCGATGGTGATGGCACTCCCGGCGTTGTTCTGGAAAATGTTGCCCAAAACCACCGGCTGCGATCCTCGAATGAACAACGTTGACCCGCGACTGTTGTTATTCCCGAACGGATAGTTTTCG
>JBEBHM010000854.1:0-3442 GCA_040080875.1 Pirellula sp. | reverse complement strand
TCCCAGCAAGCCAGTCCCAGCAAGCCAGTCCCAGCAAGCCAGTCCCAGCAAGCCAGTCCCAGCAAGCCAGTCCCAGCAAGCCAGTCCCAGCAAGCCAGTCCCCAGCAAGCCAATTCCCAAAAAAACTGAACTATTCCGGCTTGCCATCTCCTGTCTCAAGGCTTTCCAACTTGCCGCTTGGCCGAGTTGCGGAGCAACTTGGCTACTTGTTTTTGCAGAGCTTTTGACAATGCTAGTGCGACTATGACAGAACTGGAATTTTTGAACCACCATCAACTCACTCGCAATCCGTTCGCCGACGAAGACGCCCAGACTGATTCCGTGTTTCGGGAATTTTGTATCTCAGGTACGTTCCATCCCTCGTGGAGCAAAGTCGTGGGCGATTCCAAACAACCCGCGACCGCCGTTGTTTTTGGTCCGAAAGGGTCCGGAAAAACAGCCATGCGTCTCCAGCTTGTCCGGCACATTACCAATCACAACGAACGCTTCCCCGATCTTCGAGTTTTCTTAATCGAATTTGACGACTTTAACGCTTATCTGGGGCCACTCCAAGAACATCTACCGCGACGCCATCAATCATCGCCAGACAAAGTTCTCAGTTCACTCCGACTTTGGGACCACATGGATGCAATCCTGAGCCAGTCCGTAACACAACTGGTCGACCAAATCTTGGATTCGGTTGGGAGCAATCAAGTTCCCTCGATGAGGCTTCCAACCGAAAAACTAGATCGACTTGATCGTGGACAGCGCCGCGATCTGTTGCTGCTTACGGCTGCCTACGACCGCTCGAAAACCGGAACGCTGACCGATCGGTTCTCAGCGATCAAGAAACGCTTGCGGTTTCATTCCCCTTCGACTTGGATTCCCATTGCGGTCGGCGTCTTGCTGAGTCTCGTCGCGGTCTGGTTGGCGGTGCTTTTATACCGATCGGATCCTCTCTGGCTGAAGTATCTAGTGTTGTGGGTGCCTCTCGGATTGATGGCCGCTTGGAGCATGTACGCCTACCGCTGGGCCAAACGCCAACTCCAAGCTTATCGCGTATGCAAGCATCTGAGAGTAATCCAGAGAGATCGGGTACATCTACGTAAATTGTTGATGCAATTCAGCGACAAAGAGCTAAACGAACAACCGTTGCCTGACTCGCAACGCTCCGATGACCGCTACGCATTGCTCGAGAAATTGCAATTGCTGCTACGGTCTTTCGGTTTCCCCGGCATGATCGTAATCGTCGATCGAGTGGACGAACCGGATCTCGTCAACGGGCATGCGGATCGAATGAAGCAGTTGGTTTGGCCATTGCTCGACAACAAGCTGCTCAAGCATGAGAACTTCGGCATCAAACTCCTACTCCCAAGTGAATTGCAATACTACATCGATCGAGAAACTCGGGAATTCCACGAGCGAGCTCGCTTGGACAAACAAAATGTCGTGGCTTCGTTTGATTGGACGGGCGAAGCGCTTTACGACTTGCTAGCCGCTCGGATGAAGGCGTGTTCGAATACAGGTGCAAGTCCAAGTCCAAGTCCACAGCCGCTGTTCGAGGCGGACGTGACCGAGAATCGCTTGATCGCGGCAATCCAGTCTCTCCGCACGCCACGCAATTTGTTCCGATTCATGTATCGCCTGATCACCGAACACTGCAAACGCTTTCGGTCCGAGACGCCGCAATTCAAAATCTCGTCGGAACTATTCGAATCGACTCTCGCACTCGTTCAAGCCGAAGACCGACGACAATGAACCATCAGCGTATAACTCCCCTTGCCACGTCCCCTACAGCTTTTGGACGAGACAAAGTGCACCGAGTCTTGAGCCTCGCTGCCCTGTTTCTGTTGCTGGGTACGGACATTCCGACTGCCGTTTCGGGCGAAAAGGAATCCAGTGCGAACCAATCAAAGGTGGCATCGATCCGGCAAGTCGTCGAACAAACCTTAGACCAAAATCTCAAACATCGGCTGCTTTCGAGCGACCGTAACGGTGCATGGCAAGTGATTCACGGTGCGATTGCCTACGGTACTGCATTACCTTTGGAAGTCGACGGAAAAGAGACGCCAGCCATCGACTTTCTATTGGAAGGGGGCGCGATGCAAGGTTGGGATTTGGCTATAGGACCGGTGATTCCAGCTACCAACCGACCTGGAATCATCGCCAAAGTGGAGGCCGGCAGCTTCATCGGTCAAGGACATACCGACCAATGGCTCGGATACTTTTCACAATTACCACTGGCCCTCGATCGCGATGTCATGGTGCAAGGAAAGACGTTGAAGCTCTTGGATTGGGCTCGCCAAGCTCAATTCGATGTACCGAACAACACGTTTCGTGAATACTCATGGACGCTGATTGCACTTACGAACTTCTTCCCAGACCAACGTGAATGGGTCGCTGCAGACGGCAAGACCTGGACGCTCGAACCTCTCGTTCGGTTCGAAGCCCAACAAGACCTGACCACCAGCGCATGTGGAGGCATGCATCGACTGATGGGCCTCGCTCACGCGGTTCGCTACCAGCAACGACTTGGGGATCCGGTGAACGAGGGTTGGCTCATGGCCAAGAACGTTGCGGACCGAGCCATCGATTCCGCCAAGAGATTCCAAAACTCCGACGGCTCCTTTTCCACTCAATACACTTCGCGTCCCGGCAATTCTGCAGACCTGAGTTTGTCGATCAGTGCCACCGGGCATACGCTCGAGTTTCTCGCTTATGCGCTTGATGCAAACGAACTTTCCAAACCTTGGATGGAACGCGCCGTTCGTCGCTTATGCAGCATGCTTAAAGCCAGCGATAGGATTGCTCTGGAGTGCGGCGGTGCCTATCATGCTCTCTCGGGCCTCAAGCTTTATCATCGCCGACGATTCGCGGAATCGACTTCAAAATAGTCTCCAACCTAACCTCCCATCTCTTTCTTAGATAACGACCACATGCAAACCAAGCAGCTTGGAAATTCCGATTTGTATATCTCGCCAATAGGCATTGGTGCATGGGCCATGGGAGGCTCGGGTTGGGCCTTTTCGTGGAGCCAGCAATACGACCAAGATTCGATCAATGCAATCCACGCCGCACTGAATGCAGGGGTCAATTGGATCGATACGGCAGCGGTTTACGGACTCGGTCATTCCGAAGAAGTGGTCGCCAAGGCCCTCGCGTGTTATCAAGGGAAACGACCACTGGTCTTCACTAAGTGCGAACGAACTTGGGATTCCAATCGGCAGATTGTTAAGTCGCTGCAACCGGACTCGATTCGCCGCGAATGCGAAGATAGCCTTCGTCGCCTCGGAGTCGACGTCATCGATCTCTATCAAATCCATTGGCCCGAACCCGATGAAGATATCGAGATGGGTTGGAGTACGCTCGCCGATCTTCAAAAGGAAGGCAAGGTGCGATGGATTGGCGTTTCCAATTTCAACGTGGCCCAAATGGAACGCATTGCTCCAATCGCACCCATCGT
>JBEBHM010000175.1:0-12861 GCA_040080875.1 Pirellula sp. | reverse complement strand
TGTAAGAGACGTCCTATTCGTCGCGCAGTCCCAAGCGAGAAAGCCAACGACCTCGCGTTTTCTCTTTGGCGGCTCGCTTTTCGTCGTCTGACTGAGGAGGGTTGTTGTGTTCGTATTGCTGCAACTTCTCTTGCAATTCGAGACGTTCGCGTGCGAGCTTGGCCCGCTCGAGGGACATTTCGATCTCCGCTTGCCGTTGCTTTTGCTCCCACTCTTGTTGCATTTCTTGGAGACGCATGCGTTCCGAAATGATCATGGCATCTGTTTCGATCATCTCAGCCACGGCCGCCACACCCACCGCCATGCCGTTGTGCGCGATGGCCTGCTGTTCTAGCAAGGAACGCAGATCTGCGATCTCTCTGTCCCGTCGGATGATCTCGTCGTCCGTTTGTTGCAGGACGCGCTCGATCTCAAGAATTTTCCTCGGATCGCAAGGCTCCTCAGCACGTGTCTCGGCTTCTAACTGACGCAGGAGAGCTTCTTTGCGTTGCTCCCAAGTTAGGGCCTCGGAACGGTGCAAGTCGTTTGGCCCTTTGAGTTTGGCGAGAGAAGAACTCAATTCGTTGTTTTGTAATCGAGATTCAACCGCGTCATGACGGGCTTCCAAAAGTTGTGCACGAAGTTTTTCAATTTGAATGCGCAGTTCTGCTTCGTCACCGCTTACAGCCACTGGGACAACACGCTCGGACAACTCCGTCTGCAGGAATTGAATTTGCTCATTCAGTTGAGTGATTTCTGAGCGCAGCTCGCTTTCGACCACGACGAATTTTGCGTTTTGATCGGAGATTTTAGCTTCGTATTCGGCGGAGATGTTGCAATCATCTATTTCGCTGTCATCCTCCTGCTCGTCGTCGTACTCTGGCTCGGATTCGATGAAATTCACCAAGTCTTGATACTCATTGCGAGCGTTGAGCAAAAGATTGGCCAGTTTTGCGTTCTCTCGATTCACATCAGCAAGTTGTGTTTCCAAGTCGATGATTCGGTTCTTTCCTGCATCCGAATTGGCTTCTTTCAAGCGAGCCTCGGCCGTTTCCGTGGCTTGCTTCAGTTGCACGCGCAATGCTTCGATTTCAATGCGCTCGCGTTCGAACATCTTGCATTGCTCGACGAGTGCATCCAGCTTGGAATCCACTGCGATCGACCACACTCCGGCATTCGACTCGTTGGCTTTGGTATCGGGAGTCGGAGTTTTTTCCGCGGCGACTGTGGCGGCCGCATTAGGATCAGGATCCGGATAAATTGCCGTGGTCAGCAAATTCTCTATGGACTCGATTTTTGCTGCCGACTCAGCCAGGGACGAGGGGGTGGATGGTGCTTCCGAATTGACGGCTGAAACGGGTTGGGCTTCCGTTGAATGCGATGTTCTTGGCAACGTCGCATTCAGCGTAGCAAACCGATTTCGTCCGCCTTTCTTGAATTGTCGTTGCCGGTCGTGGGCCATTCGAGTGTCGGGTTGTTGCTTGGGGCTATGGATTCGGTACGAGAACTTGCGTACTTCAATTAAATTGATAGGTTAATTCTCGTTTTGATTACGGAATGACCAGGACTCATGGCCAATTTCTTGGGAAATCGCATTCAGTTTGTACGGAATGCGCCGATTATGCCTCGCTAGGTGACTCATGGCACGCATCAAACCTGACAATTCGGAGGACGAGATCAGTTTCGAGTCCGCCATGTCGCACCTCGACCAGATCGTACGTAAACTCGAAGGGAACACGCTTGGGTTAGATTCCGCACTGGCGGAATACGCCAAGGCGGTTGAGCATGTTCGTTATTGTCAAAAACAGCTTTCGGGAGCGAGGCGAAAGATCGAAAAGCTCCGTGGAATCACAGGACGCGGAGAACCCATCACCGAAACCTGGGAAGACGAGAACGAGGCAGAGTAGAGCAATTGTCCCGATTGCTTTGGAAACGGCAATGCAGCCAATTGTCCCAATTGCTTCAGAAACAATAGAGTAAAACGATTGACGACCAAAGATTTACTTTTCTGCTAGATTGCGTTCAGACAGAAATCAGGAGCATCCGGGCGATTTGGGTTGTCGAGCGGCCCCGGAATCGGATCGAAACTCAAGCCATCGAATTCCACCAGATCTCGCCGGATCAACGACAACTCGATGACCGTTGGAACGGGAATTCCGTGTGTGATCACGATTCTTCCGTAATTGTTCGCGTGTAAATGCACCGGGGCATGATGTTGAGTCAGAATGGACATCGCCTTGGAAAAGACTTCCTGAAACGCAAAATTACCCAATCCGTCCAGCCCGTGTAGCTCACAAATGATCGTCTCAAAATGGGCAAGAATCGAATCGTCCAAACTGTTTAGGCATTCGTATTCCGCTCCATCAACATCAAATTTGAGCAACCATTTGGAATCGGTTGACACCCTGGCTACCGACATTATGTCGGGTAAGCTCAACAAATCGCCTTGGGTTGTTGGTCCCCATCCTTTCTTGTGAAAAACAAATCGCTCGTTGGTTTGATGCGCAGGGACCGCATCCACGGTATGGTCAAACTGGAACACCTGTTTTCCCGATTTAGCAAATTCAAGATCGAGACTGACATCGCGGCCGATGCCAATCGAAATGACGGAATCGCATTCGGTACAATGTTTCGGGACTACATACCCTCCATCAAACTTGTCCCCAACTCGAATTTTTTCAAGTGAGTTGCAATTAAGCGGACGAACCATTTGCAACAGCGACTTGACTTGAGCCTGTAGTTGTTTTTTGTGCTTCGCCATCTTCACAAACTGCGAATAGGTTTTGTGACGGAATGGGTGCTTCATGAAATCCTGCAGTGCCAGGATCAACGGATCTGGATCCGCGATGTGGGTTTTCCCATCGCTCATTGTCATGTTGAAGAAGCCGTTCTCATCGCAGTATTTGTCGTACACATTCAGGAAGTAGAAACCAAGCCGTTTGCATTGAATGGCGAGCAATTCGTTCATGAACTGCACAAACTCCTTGCGCTGCTCATCGCTACCTGCAAAGGGATACTTGGGGTCACCAAGATAGACACTCCGAACAGGTGGGAGAACGTTAAAGATCATGACGATCACATCCGAATACTGTTCTTCGTTTTGAGCAATGAGACTAACGTATTGAAAAACCAACTCTGCGATAGCCTCACGCCATGAGTCACCATAGCGATGTATCTTGCATCGGCAATCGTGTTCTCCGCACGAAAACAGTACTATGTCCTCTTCTTCGACGGATGCGTTGGAGAAATTGATGGCAGAATGCCTTCGGATTTCGATGGCTGAAATCATCGACTCGTCGGGAAACAAATGCACTAAAGTTGGCGAATCAGCAAACGAGAATTTTTCGAAACATTGTTTCGCATGCGAGTCGCCGAATGTGTGAAATCTCATGGTAGTGCTTTGTTACTTCTTGATTTTAGGGTGCACGCTCTGAGGGCTCTGCGAAGGGCGTGGTGAAAGCTTGGAATTACACGCCCACCGGAGGACTCAGGGTTGTGCCACCCAAAGTGCTCCGTCCATTTTAAACAATTGGGGTTGTCTTGAGCCGCAAGCGCTAGCTGCGATACGATGATTTGCGAATAAATACGCGGCTAGCGCCCGCGGCTCAACCCAAAAAACTAATCTGGAAAGAGCACTAGCTAGTACGACAGCGCAACATGTGTCGGTTTTGCTCCGCAAAAACGGTTGGGCGTTTTGTAATGGTAGAATCAACGCCACTCTGCGCTGTAGTACTAGGAAGCTATTTCCAATCGAGCCCTTCGGGAAGCGAATTAAGATTGACGCAACCGTCATTCGTGACCACAACCATGTCTTCGACTCGCACTCCGCCAAATGCTTTGCAATAGAGCCCAGGTTCGATCGTGACAACATCTCCGATGAGCAAGACTGGCCCGCCTGCAGCTAGCAGCGGCGGCTCGTGCACCTCCAGTCCGAGTCCATGTCCTGTTCCATGGGGCATGGTTGCGAAGCTATCGGGTGATCCCTCAGGTGGAAACCCCATCTCGAAGCCCGACGATCGCATCGACCGGGATGTCGCTGCGTGCACAGATTCGCCAGTGACGCCTGCACGAACCGCCTTCGTCGCGTCTGCTTTTGCCTTGACCACCGCGGCATGCATCCGGGACACTTCATGCGGAATATTTCCGTGAACAACGGTTCGTGTGCAGTCACCGTTGTACAAAGATTTTTTGTCTCGAGGAAAAATGTCCACAATGATGGATTCCTCGGTTCGGAGTGGGCCATGTCCATGATCATGACAATCGGCACCCACGGGCCCGCCCGCCACAATCGATCCAGGATTCGAAAATCCGCGTTCCAAGAGCCAAACGTCGATCATCGTTTGGATCCGTTCACTGGTCAGCCGCTGCCCATCCAGCATCAAAACTCGATCGCTTCCGACGGAGGCTCTCGCGATGGTTTGACAAGCCATTCGCATCACTTCTTCAGTTTGCTGTTGAGCATACTTGATCGCAGCGATTTCGCTTTCATCCTTTTGCCGTCGTTCCACGACACCCCATTCTGTATCGCACCGCACGGTGATTCCGGCCCGGGTCATCATTTCCGAAAAGATGAGAGGAAGTGAACGATCCGCAGTAACTTCGTTACATCCAGTGCGACGAACCAACTCGGCAGCGCTCTGGGCCGTCGCGGTTTCGCGGTCACCAGACAGTCCTCCTTGGGGAGCGAAATCGGCTGGGCATGCCACCCTGTCCGCGTTGGCGGACTGTTTTGCGCGCCCCACTTCGATATCGCGCAAAATCAACGTTGAGGTTGACTCTGAACCGTCCTGGATCTCGACCAACGCAACGGGATCCCCAACCAAAAAACGAATTCGCCTGTAGAGTCCTGCGTTAAGAGCAGGAATACCAGCCATCAATCGCGCCTTCTTCATTTCCGATCAAACTTCAAACGAGAACAAAAAAAATAAACCAACGATCGCATTCCAGCTTGAATTGTAGCAAGTCGCAATTGTGGCGTGGCATCGGATAATTGCGGTTGAATATCCCAAGAGAAATTCAGAAGCCGTTCCCCGTCGTTTGGCACTTGCCGCTAAAATAATGAAGTAAGGCGACGGCAGAAGGTTTTGTACCAGAACGCCTGGCTGATTGCGCACTTCCGCTACTATTCTTAGCGGAGCAACGCGAGCGGCCCGGTAGTTTTTTCCATGTCCCTCGCCTAAACGAGACGGTACCAAGGTTCGAATTGGGAGATAACGATGGGCATACTGATTGGGCTTTTGATCGCGGGTGCAGTGACCGTGATGTTCTTCTTGTATTTGGTGTCGCTCTACAACGGGCTGGTTTCCTATCGCAACCGTTACGAGAACGCTTTTTCTCAAATCGATGTTCAGCTCAAACGTCGCTACGATCTGATTCCTAACTTGGTTGAGACCGCCAAAGGATATATGAAGCACGAAAAGGAAACACTTGAGGCGGTGATCCAGGCGCGGAACGCTGCCATGAGCGCAGGCCAACAAGCTGCTGCACACCCAGGGAATGCAACTGCCATGCAAAACCTCAGCACAGCCGAAACTGCTCTTGCCGGAACGCTCACCAAATTCATCGGTCTGGCCGAAGCCTATCCAGATCTCAAGGCGAACCAGAACATGCTTGCCTTGCAGGAAGAATTGACGAGTACCGAAAACAAAGTCTCCTATGCAAGACAAGCATTCAACGATGCAGTCACTGCGTACAATACGGCTTGCGAAACTTTTCCAGGGTTCCTCGTCGCAGGATTCGGCCGATTTTCGCGTGCTTCCCTTCTGGAACAAGCGACTGCCGAAGAACGCGGGCCAGTCAAAGTACAATTCTAGAAAGTCCAATGCCAGCGAATTTTGGATGTCACCTCCCCACGCGAACACGCAGGTCCGATCACGTGGGTATTGAACCCAGCGTCTCGGAGAGACGCTGCTACGTGACACCAAGCCACTATGATTCGCAATTGAAGATTGATACTCAGGATTGCTATGGATTTCTTTGATCATCAAGATCGCGCTCGCCGAAACACCCTTTGGCTGATCGTCTATTTTGTCTTAGCGATCATCATGATTATCGCAGCGGTATATCTCGCTATGCTCGGAATTGCCGTCTTCCTGACTCGTGACTCGGAACATCCCGTTCAGTTCTTTGCGTGGCACCCGCTATTGTTCCTTGCGGTGATAACGGTTGTCACCACGATGATCACGATCGGTAGTTTGTACAAGATCTGGACCCTTGGTAGCCATGGTGAGTACGTAGCGATTGCGCTTGGAGGTGTCAAAGTACCACCGAATACTCACAACCTCGATGAGCGCATTTTGCTTAACGTGGTTGAAGAGATGGCTTTGGCTTCCGGAACGCCAGTTCCACCGGTTTACCTCCTCGAGCAAGAGGTGGGAATCAATGCGTTTGCCGCCGGAACGAGTCCACAAAACGCGGTAATTGGTATCACTCGTGGAGCTATCAGCACTCTGAAACGCGAAGAGCTTCAAGGTGTCATCGCGCACGAGTTTAGCCA
Source organism: Pirellula sp. (assembly GCA_040080875.1). Lineage (GTDB taxonomy): Bacteria > Planctomycetota > Planctomycetia > Pirellulales > Pirellulaceae > JBKCUI01. The sequence continues at coordinate 6,386 of JBEBHM010000175.1, read as the reverse complement.
CATCCTCAATGGGGACATGCGACTAAATCTTCGACTGATTGGCCTGCTCAACGGAATCTTGGTGATCGCGTTAACGGGGTACGTCCTTTTGCGTCTTCTAGGTGAAGCGGGTATACGTTCGTCCGGCGGCAACAGCAAAGACAGCAAAGGGGCGATCGGGATCATTGCTGTCATCGTTGCCATCGGTGGCTCGTTGGTCGTCATCGGTTACGTGGGTGTGTTCTTCGCGAACTTGATCAAATCGGCAGTGTCGCGTCAACGAGAATTCCTTGCTGATGCTTCGGCCGTACAGTTTACTCGCAACCCAAACGGGATTGCTAATGCGCTCAAACATATCGGTGGATGGAAACAGCATTCGCGTTTGAAATCGCCGATGGCATCCGAAGCTAGCCATATGTTCTTTGGTGAAGGGGCCATTTCTCGTCTCTTCGCGACGCACCCCGCGTTACAGACCAGGATCAAGCGTATTGAACCGAACTTTAACGGTACTTTTCCCGAAACTTCCCGCATCACGCATTCGGAAACGGAACTAATCGATCCGCGTTCCCTGTCGTTGGCCCGAGCCTCATTCACCGATGTCCATCAAGCTGCAGTGGCGGGAGCCGACTACCATGAAAAATCCCCGCATCAAGCGGTTTCGCATATCGGTGAACCACGCCCGGAACACCTCGTTCATGCTCATCATTTGGTTGACGAACTGAAGGGCCTATTGGCGCTCGATATTCGAGAACCACTAGGAGCCGTCGCGATCGTCTATGGATTGTTGTTGGCCCCTCATTCGGATCCGATTCGCGCTATCCAAAGATCGTGGATCGCGGAAACCAAAGATTCTCGCGTCGAATTTGAACTGGAGCGAGTGTTGCCCCAAATCGATGCTTTAGATGCCGAACAGCGCTTGCCTTTGGCGTGCATGGCCTTGCCCGCCTTGCATCAACTGTCGCCTGAACAGGTGGATTCGTTCCGTTCGCTCGTCCGAAAACTGATCGAGGCAGATCGCAAGTGGACCGTATTCGAATTTGGCATCCAGCGATACATATCCAAGCGATTGGTGCGCCGACTTGAGAGCCGACCGGTAAATCGAAAAAGTGCTACGTCCCCGAGCGAGCTCAAGTCCTTTGAGATGGTATTGTCATTCTTGGCACATCTCGGCAGCGATTCTAGTTTCGTACAGCAAGCATTCACGGCGGGAATCCACAGCGCCCCAAAGATGACCGTCGGTATGACGCTCGTTCCGCGCGAGTCGTGCACCTTGCAAGCCATTGACGTCGCCCTCGATGTTTTAGAGGGGACTAAGAATTCCCACAAACGGCAGATGCTAGAAGCGTTTTCGGCGTGCATCGCCGCGGACGGCAAAGTCGAAGTGCGAGAGTTAGAAATTTTGAGGATCATATCCGACGCCCTTGGCTGCCCCATGCCTCCCGTTCTTCAGGTCTAGCTCGAACGTCGAACCAATCGCACTCCAGCGCGCATGAATGTAATCAAAATCACAGACAACATCGCCGTGTAGCTTGCGAAAAAAATGTACATGGGGCGATATTCTCGCCAAGTCTGTGCAGGGATACGAGGCACACCGGATGGTGTCGGCAAAGCGCTTACGGCAAGCATGATTGCGAATGGGAAGGTCGCGAGGCAAATCAAGAGTAGAATGACTAACCATTTCGAATGCGGTGAAAAGCAGTTCGAGAAAATAATGTGCATGTCGATAATGGTAGCAGTCCATACGCATGCGATGATCGCACAGCCAATGATGAAGAGGTAGGCGATAAATGTCACAGGTTGGCTTGGTATACGTGGGGAGAGGGATTTTATGAACGTCAACGCAATCGCCACAATGATCGTGGCCGCGAAAATGTACCTAAGACTGATTTGCTCGTTGTTGGAATTTGGGCTCTGTTCAGTAGTTCGCGTCGCAGAGCCGTCGATCTCAAAAAATTTGCCCGAAGTGCGGCGATAGATCCAAAATAGAATCGTGCCCAACAGAAAGATCGATGTTGCGTAGGCTAACAGAACAAATATTGCCTCAACAGCAGGAATCCGGAAGGACATCTGTCCAATCGCGACTGATATGGTCAATAAAACCAACACTGCGGAACTCAAAGGAACTCTGTACTTCAAAGGCGCATTCCAGAGCGCCGCTGCCATTACACAAACCGACACATTGACGCAGCTCCAGCCGATGAATGCCGTCCCCACGATTTCTCTGCCCAAGCCACGATTGGAAATCGACTCTCTATAAACTAATGGCGCGAGCAAGTTCACGGCAATGGCGAACGCAAACCATTTGATCGCCAACCAACGAATATTTCCGACGGGATTTGCGTCGATAAATTCGTCGCACTCTTGACCAGCACGACTCTCTTGGCTTTGACGATACTGGTCGGGACCGACAATACAATAGTGCGCAATTGATGTTAGGCCTGTGAAGCGAAAACTCGAGTCAGCAAACTTCTCAATGACATAAAACGCAAAGTAGTATGCTCGGCAGAACGCCCACACGGCAATCGCAAATAGAACAACCACTCCCATGTTTTGGGCCTGCAGTAAAACGAGCCCCGAAGCAACACATCCCAACAGCAGAAACAAACCACCCTTGATCCACAACAGTCGAACGTTCTTGATATCGGTCATGCACGAAGTTCTTTTCAGCCCTAAGGCTTGTGGACCGGCATGGAATTAAGGGATCGTCGACGATATCGCCACTTAATCCATCCGCCGCCGGCAAGTATTATTCCAAATAGAATCGACGACGGCTCGGGGACGGCTGTGATTTGAAAAACACCCGTTTTCGGCATAAAACTACCTGACTGATCTCCGGTACCATCACCTTGAAGAGCCCAATTCGAAGGATTGGAAATCAACGGAACATAATCGAGAAATGACGTCGCATTGATATTTGTTGAACCTGTGTACGCATATACGTCGCCATTTGATGGACTCAAGGTAACAGATGCAGCCCCACTCGCAGTAAACGCAGTACCACCAGTTGAGTTGCTCGTGAGAACCGACGCAAACTGCTGTGTGACGTTTTGAAAATCGAACCCTACATAAGCATATAGACCTTCGTCACTCGCATTTAGGTCAAGCATTCCCGAGATTGTTCCGAGAACAGAATTGCCAAAACCATCCACAATCACAGGACTCGAAGACAAACTGCTAAATCTAAGGATGGTTCCTGCCGCAATAGCATTGGTATTGGTGAATGACAAAAAGCCCTCTCCCGAGTTAAAGGCTGTTCCGCTCCACTCGTTGTCCGTAAATCTGAACACCGTTCCGGCCCCAAAGTTGGTCAGCGCAACTGCTGCCATTCCATCGTTCCCATCTGCATTGAATCCAATCAGAACCAGACTCGCCACCGATTTGTTGGCGAAAACAACACAGATCAGTGCCATACACAAAATGCGGAACAACATTTGTAATCCCTTCAGCCATGGATCCAATCGGAATGCAAAATCGACCGCTAGCTTAGGGACGTTGCTTGGCAGTTGCAACTACCTCGTCGCGAGAATTTCGACACCTCTCGCTAATCTCCAGCATCTGGTTCCCAGGCTCTGCCGCTCTGCCTGGGAACCAGATGAATTGCAGGCTCCGCCTGCCTTAGCGACGTGAATTTATCGAAGCAGGAGGCAGAGCCTCCAAGACAGGTCGTTCCCAGCCATGTGCCTGGGAACGAGCTTGTTTGTATTGGCGATCGCCGAGAAGCGTCAGAATTTCAGGTTTTCGCTTCCGACGCTCGCAAGGACGCATTCTATAAAATGTGTAACTTCAGCCCTCGTTTATTTACCTTCGCCGACCGAACATCCTGTTCCGTTCGTCTCCGCCGGACATCAAGTAGGCCAGCAAGTCGAGCATCTCACTTTCGTTGAGGGTGTCCACAAGTTCCGCCGGCATCTGCGAAACTTTCGATGGCTTGATTTCTTGCACATCGCTCTTCTTCAGCACCGTGGGTTTGGCTTCCGCGTCTGCCAAATAGACATAGATTTCTTCGCCGATTTCCACGGTGCGGCCAATGAGTACACGTCCGTCGTCCGTGAGCACTTGATGCGACCCGTATTGGTCCGAAATCGCTTTGCTCGGTTCAATAATGGCGTCGAGCATGTCTCGCATCGAAAATTTCTTTGCCGCTGTGGACAAATCAGGTCCGATTGCGCCTCCCTCGCCCCCGAGTCGATGGCACTTGGAACAGGAGGTTGCGTGAAATAGATTTCGACCGTTCCTAAAATTCCGATTCGTCAACTGATCTCCAGCGGACTTGAGGGCTTCCTCTGTGGTCCACTTGCGACCAGGGCCTTGCGGCGAAGTTGATTTCACCGGAGCTGATAACAACGAAACGCCAGTAACGGGTGCGAGCAGGATTTGCTCCGCCGGTGTGCAGGTGGCGATCGCGTCTTCCCGGAATTGCATCAGGAACTTGGCAAAGCTGTTGCCACCCGAATGCTTAGCCGCTTCAATAAAGAACTCGAAATATTTCTGGCGTTCCTCAAGCTTCCAACCGGACTTGACGTTGCGCAACACAAACGCAAAGTGAATGCCTCGGACAGGAGGCATATCCGCCATCATTTTGCCAACCGTTCCGCCGTAACCTGCGTTGCGGCTAATCAAGTATCCCCAATCGGGAATCGGCTCCGGCCCCAATCGATCCATCAATGCCAGCGTCTTGGATACCACCGTCGGCGACCGCAGATAAACAAGTAGTTGCACCAATTCTGCATTGGCCTCGTACGACATGGCCGGATACAAACCATCCAACAATACGACCAGTTGTTGTCGTGTATCGTCCGACGGTTCCCCCAATCGAACGAATGCCAACTGCCACGCCCTCAGCCAAGCCAACGCATCGCTCGAAGTTAGGGATTGGAATTGCAATTGTCGCAAGGAATCGCAAAGTCCCGCGAGATCGTTAGGATTTCCTTGATGGGCGATCGCCATGGCTGCGTTGATGATCCCCTTGGGTGACTTGATGGCTAAAGCTTTGGATCTCCAAGTGTCAATCGGTTGCCATTCGAGCGCAACTCGCGCTGCATAGCGAATAAATCGATCTTCATGAGACAAGTAGGGAAGGATTTGATCGACGTTGGCATCGGATCGACCATGGTAGCTTTCAAGCCGACGTCGAACGCCGCGCAACTCGGTGCCCGCAGTATCACCGCCGGACACTGGCGCAGTGGACTCCGATCCAACATAGGTGACTCGATAGACGGCGGACTCGGTTCCGCGTCCACCCGTTGCAAAATAAAGTGCACCGTCCACTCCGACCACTGCATCCGTCACTGGTACAGGCGAGCCGGTCACAAAGTCGGTCTTTTTGCCTCGATAGCTCGAGCCGTCCGGCGTGAGCTCGACGGAATAGATGGTGCTATAAGTCCAATCCAAGATGAACAACGATTTTTGGTACTTGGCCGGAAACTTCGCGCCTGTACCAAAGACGATTCCAGTTGGCGACCCCGGTCCGACATCTTCGGCGGGTGGCAACGAATCTTCATAGTAGGCTGGCCAAGTTCCCGTGCCGCTTCTCCAACCGAATTCGCTACCGCTCGTGGCATGACAAATCCGAGTTGCCCGATACCAGGGGGATCCAAAGTCCCATTCCATGTCCGAATCGTAGGTGAATAGCTCGCCGTCCGCGTTGAAGGCGATGTCGTATTGATTGCGATAGCCCATGCTGAACACTTCCCAGCTCTTGCCGGTCGGATCGACGTTGCAAATCCAACCACCAGGCGCCAAAATCCCCGCCGCATGTCCGTTCGAATCCCATCGGCGAGGCAACAAATGATCCTCGTTCCAATTCTGTGGAATTCGACTGCCTGATACTTGTGGAAGCTTGGTGTGATTTCCGGACGCAACAAAAAGCGATTTGCTGTCTGGACTCAAAATGACGGCATGCGGGCCATGCTCTCCGTTGCCGTCCACTTTCATGCAAAACTCATCGGAGTCCACTAACCCATCTCCGTTGGTGTCTCGCAAACGGTGCAAGCCTGATTCTTTCCCGCCATTGACCATGACGTAGAGCGAGTCGAAAGCCCAGAGCAATCCTTGAGCACTGCTGATCTTGATGGGTAACTGCGAGACCTTGGTAAGTTGGGTTGAGTTGCCGGGAGCAATCAAGTACAAGCCGGCATCGCCTTGATCCGACGCGATCAAACGGCCTCGTGGGTCGTTGGCCAAGGCCACCCACGAACCCATGGATCGCGGGACTTGGAATATCCTCTCAATCTTGAATCCGTCCGGGACTTTTACATTGTCCGGTACCATCGGAGCAAATTCCGCTTCCGATTTATCTTGTGCTACGCACTCCAAGCAAAAGGAGAACGATACCATCCAACAAGCCGCAAACACTCGGCAAAAGGGAACATAACTGGATTGAATCAACATGTGTGAGTCTTTCGAAT
>JBEBHM010000853.1:0-3449 GCA_040080875.1 Pirellula sp. | reverse complement strand
GGTCCAAATTGGATGCTATGGGGTTTATCAAATTGAGCCTTGGATGCAGGTCCACCGTCGCCGGAGTATCCCGGTGAACCGGTCCCAGCAAGCGTGGAGATCAGTCCGGTCTTCAGGTCGATCTTGCGAATCGCGTGGTTGCTCATATCGACCACGTAAAGATTGCCTTGACGGTCAAAACGAATCTCGTGAGGCAAATTAAACGAAGCGTCGATGGCCAGGCCACCATCGCCCGAATAGCCGGTCTTGCCGTTGCCGGCAATGGTGGTGATGGTTCCATCGGAAGCGATTCGACGGACACGCTGTCCTGAATACTCACAGAACCAGATGGCTCCGTCCGGCCCGCGGACGACTCCAAAAGGATTGTTGAGCTGTGCTTTGGTCGCCGGTCCACCGTCTCCGCTGAATCCGGCGATACCCGTTCCAGCAAAATTCTCGATGGTCCAATGTTGCGCCACGGCGACTGAATTCGCCGCGAATGCGAGAGCTATTGCACAAAGAAATCGACTCATGGGATACCGAATCATGGGATACCGAATCATGGGATACCGAAACATGGCAAGTTGGTTGCGTGCGTGGAATGAACTGACATTCAGAAAACGGCGTTCAGAAAACGGCATTCTCAAGGCCGGCTGGATTCGGTGAGTAACTAGCCGCTTCCAGACTGTCCTCGATCCGATCGACCGCGCTGACGGGGTCATCGGAGTACATCAGCAAATGGGTTTGCAGGGTCGACATGGTGGTTCGTCCGCGTGGGATCCGTTTCCCAAACTCGCTCGCCCAAGCGTCGTCGGCATCGGGAAAAAAACGCTTGAACAATCGTTCGGCCTGTCGCTCTGTCGCATAACCGATGTACAGCTTGCGATCGATTCGACCCGGACGGATGAGCGCAGGATCCAAGCGTTGAATGTGATTGGTGGTCGCAAACAGGATTCGACCTTCGCCTGCTGCCACGCCGTCGATCGCGTTGAGCAGACCGCTAAAGGTCACCTTGCTGCGTTTGTCTTCGCCCTCTTTGCGTTCGATGAAGGCACAGTCGATATCCTCCATCAGCACGAGGCTGTTGACTGGAATGCAACTAAACAACTCCGAGATACTGTTGTCGTCCAGCGAAGAGTCCCCCAGGCTGAGCATGGCAATGTCCATTCGCAAGGCCGACGCAATGGCCACCACGGCCGAGCTCTTGCCGGTGCCTGGAGGTCCATGCAGGAGATAACCTCGACGGTACGGTATTCCCCGCTCGATATACCAAGCCCGGCTCGAAAGGAATTTCTTTGAGTCGGCGATCAAATCATCCATCATGCCATCCGCCAGAATCACCGAATCGATCGGCCGAGGCAGTCGCTTCATTTGCTCGGTCCAGTAGCTGTGGTTCGCCCGATGGACCGCGAGACGAATTTCGTTTTTTGGAATCGCGACGTCGCGAGCTTCTTCGATCAATTGATGAGCAAGTTTTCGGTTTCGCGAAAAGATCGTGACGTTAAAGCACTCTCGCACGTTGACGGACTGGGAGGAGTCGCCCATTTTCGGACGCTCGCGGTGCAAACACATCAGTCGCCGCTTGAAGAAAAACCAGTGCACACCTGGAGCTGGCGTAAACATAATGTGAGGTCGCGCGTCCATGAGCGGATTTTCTCTTCGCTGTTCGTAGTCCACCGACTCCGTCTTGACGGTCAGAGACCGCGCCCAGTTGCGAGCGTAGGTATGTTGAGCAAGCCACTTTTCTACCCACTCAAAGGCTTGATCTCGGTCGAGAATGTCGATCTCAGTGATCACTTGGCGTCGCACGAATTGATACAATCGCTGTGGCACTTGGCGAAAGTACGCCAGCAACGCTCCACCAACCATCAATACCAAACCTCCGCTGAAGATTTGATTGTTTTGAAACAATCCGTTCAAGTACTGCCAAACGCTTTCTAGCATGTTGAGATGTTTCTTTCTTGTGAACTGTACATTTCCGAGGAGGTTAGACGTGATACTAGGTAAAAAGTTCGGGTTGGGTAGGGATTTTTGAAAACTTGTTACCTAGCGAATCATGGACCTGCCTCACAAACAAGAAACCTTACCCAAGCAGCAAACAGAGCGAGTTCGTTTCCGGTCGCTCGATGTTTTTCGCGGTGCAACGGTTGCCTTGATGATCCTGGTCAATAATCCAGGATCGTGGAGCGCCATGTACAAACCATTATCACATGCAAAATGGCACGGATGTACTCCGACCGATCTAGTCTTTCCATTTTTTTTGTTCGCGGTTGGCAATGCGTTGGCATTGGTGATGCGCAACGTCAGCCAATTGCCTTCGCAGAAGTTTTGGTGGAGAGTGGCAAAACGAACGTCGTTGATCTTTCTAATAGGCCTTGTGCTCAACATGAGCCCGTTCGTTCGCTGGGATGAACAAAATCAGTTGGTATTCAAAGGCTGGAGCGACCTCAGGTATTTGGGAGTGCTGCAGCGTATTGCGATTTGCTTCGGAGGGGCCTCGGTCATCATTTGGATGTGCGGCAAGGGGAATTGCCCTGGAACAGTGCTTTGGACGGCCATAGGTATCTTGGTTGGTTACTGCCTCGCATGCATGCTTGCCGGCGAACCTGGAAATCCCTACAGCCTCGAAGGATACTTTGGAACAACCCTCGATCGATATCTTCTGGGGGAGAAGCATCTGTATCGAGGCGAAGGAGTTCCGTTTGACCCGGAAGGGATCGCAAGTACGGTTCCCGCGATTGCGCAAGTTATGCTCGGTTGGTGGGTTGGTCAAAAGATCGCGACGAGCAAGAATAGGCCCGAATTGATTGCGAATTTGTTTGTGTGGGCGACGGGTTTCTTGATGATTGCGTACGCTTGGCAACTGGAAATGCCCGTGAACAAAAAAATCTGGACCTCATCGTTTGTGTTGCTAACCACCGGCTTAGCCATAATGGGCTTGGCTACGCTCGTCTACATCATTGATGCACGGCCGGCCAATGACAATCTGCAAGCGGAGAGTTGGCGGATGGCGTGGCTGCCGTTTTTCGAAGTCTTCGGAAAAAACCCTCTGTTCATCTTTGTGCTCAGTGGGCTGGTCCCCAGATTCTTCGACTTGATCCGGTGGCAATCAGCGACGCAAAACGTCGGAACGCCCGCTTGGACCACTCCTTTGTCCGGGCTCAAGAACTTATTCCTTGGTCTCGGCGATGATCCGCGAGTTGGGTCCGTACTCTATTCAATTGCTTTGCTAAGCGTCTACTGGCTGATTGCGCGTTGGCTCGATCGCAACCGAATCCACATACGCGTCTAGTGCTCTGTCCAGATTAAAATTTGGGGTTGGACGTAGTGGATCTTGTTAATGTTAAAGATCCCTGAACCACAGGACCTTGAACAGACGCGCCCGACAAAAGTATTTCGACCTAGGCTTTCATTTTTGGTGGATCGCGCTATTCTTGGCTTCTTGACTGATCACGTTCGTTTGAGCAAGC
>JBEBHM010000852.1:0-3449 GCA_040080875.1 Pirellula sp. | reverse complement strand
ATCATTCGATTAATTGAGCCTGAGGCGCTAGCCGATCGATCACGAAACTCGGCTAGCGCCTCAGGCTCAACACAAACCCAGCGAATGACTTACTACAAAAGTGGGAAGATCTCCTAAGGGCTCGCCTCATGAGTTTGGGAACTTAAAATAATGCTGAGATCATACTTGCGGTGAGCCGTGTCAAGGCATAACTTAAAGGAGTGGTTCCCCTTTGTTGGTATTCCCGCCTCCCGCCTCCCGCCTCTCGCCAACTTTCTACTTGATCCATAATAGAAAGATGTTTGCATGAAAATTGACCGTCGATTGAGTTGCAATGTACACGAGCATGGTCTCCAAAGTGCGTTTCATGGTTTCAATGCCCTGACACGTGAAGGAGTTTATGTTCAGTCTCGACGAAACATGCTCAAAGCTAGCATGCATGGAATCGCTGGATTGTCGGTTCCCATGCTGTTGCAATCCAATGCGAACGCGTTGGCTGCAGGTCGAAGTACTCCCACCAAAAAGAGTGTCATACTGCTATGGATGACGGGTGGACCAAGCCAGATCGATACGTGGGACCCCAAACCTGATCGGCCCCTCATCAATCGTGGACCGTTTGGTACTATCCGAACCAAGCTACCGGGCGTTCACATTTGTGAGCATCTCCCTTTGCAAGCGGCAATCTTAGATCGCTTTACCGTGATTCGTTCTGTAAATCCTCAGTTTAGCAATCATGAACCCAACATGGTTTTTCAGACTGCCAATCTGGACGCCGAACCTCGAACGAACCCGGAAGCAAAAACTTATCCTGCGATCGCGTCGATAGTTGCTAAAGAGAGAGGTCCGAATCAACACGGAATGCCTCCCTATGTCGGATTCTATCGATCGCCGAGCCACATCGCGTTTGGTGGAGCGCTAGGCCAACAATACGATCCCATGCAAGGTAATTTGGCCGCCAAGTTGCCGATTTACGATCTCGTTGGAAAGGACTCAGGCAAAGTTAGCGCGGGCGAAATGTTTCAGCTTACCAAAGGCTTGAGCCAAGAACGAATGCTTCATCGAAGTCAACTTCTTTCTGACTTGGATCGATTTCGACGCGAGATTGATGTCACAGGTTCGATGGCTTCTGCGGACGTTTTTCAGCAACAAGCCGTCGACATGCTGCTTGGAGAAAGGGCACGTGAGGCATTCGACTTGTCCAAAGAGCCCGAAGCGAATCGCGAACGGTATGGCAATCATCTATGGTGTCAACAAGCATTGTTGGCGCGTCGACTTGTGGAAGCGGGAGTCACCTACGTTACGATCGATCTAAGTTACCATACTGCCAGCGGCACTTGGGACAACCACGGGGATAACATTCCTCCTTACGGTGGAATATCTCGGGGTCTTAAGCCACTCTTGCCATTGTTCGACCATCTGCTAACGACGCTCGTTCTAGATCTTGAGCAACGAGGAATCCTTGAGAACGTACTGGTCATCGCCATGGGTGAATTTGGGCGTACACCGATCATGGGAACGCAAGGGAGTTCCGATGGACGCGATCACTGGCCACAAATTATGTCGATGTGTATGGCGGGTGGTGGATTGAAGCATGGACAAGTCATCGGGGCGAGTCATGCGGATGGAGGGACGATCAAAGAGCGTCCGGTTTCGCCGGGAGATCTTGCTGCCACGATCTATCGTTATTTTGACGTTCCATTGACCGGCCAATACTTGGACCGCCGAGGTCGCCCGAGAAACTACATCGACCAGGGCGAACCCATCTCCGAATTGTTCTAACAGAGCAAAACGATTTTAGATTTTAGATTTGAGATTTGACTCCCTAGCTGCCTACTCCCTACTCCCTAGGCGAGAGGCGTAATGATGGAGCTTGCGGATAGTACTCGTCTTGCGATGCAGGGAGCGTGTTCCAAGGTCCGACGTTGAAACCGTTTCCGAATCCGCCAGCGCCCCCAAAGCCGGGATGCCAGGGTGATTGTGATTGCGGAGGCAGCGACTGATTTCCTGGTCCGATCCAAGTTCCATTCGCGGCTGCCGGATTGAAGCCGTTCACATTCGGGTTGGGCAGCATGTTGTTGGGATTGGCTGTTGGACCAAAGTTATGCGAGCCGTGTTGAGACGATCCGAAGGGAGGCCATGGTCCGATCGGCTGACCAAGCCAAGGGAATCCGGCGCCGACCGATTGCGGCAGCTGGGGACCCCATTGATCGTACGGCACGCTAAAGGGCCGATAAGGATATCTCCATTGTCCGTAGGGCTGAACGTTCTGCCCCCATTGCTCGGTCATGTGATAATGATCTGAACTGAACCCAGCTTGCAGTGTACTTCGGGTGTGTCGATACCCACTGCGGACATAGTCTGGCGCATCGGTCGTATGAGGTACGACCGTCGAGGCGAATTGATCGACACGTTGACCGGTTTGGTCATGCGTGTACGTCGATGCCATGGTCGTCCAATCGACGGCATTGGATTTCGGTGTTGCTTTGGCTCGCTTGATCGGTCGAACTTCTTCGGTGCGGCAATTCAAGTCAGAGAATTGCGCCTCCGCGTTGGAAGTCGCGAGGGTTGCCAGAACGATACAAATGCATGATGTGTTGCTGCCCATAGGTTCCAGAATAATTGGCAGCAACTCAAAGCAAAGAATCATGGGCACTATGGCTTGCAGGATCCGCTAAATTGGTACGGTTAAGCCGATTGCATCGGTGGTAACGGATCAGTCCAAGTTTAGCGAGCAAAAGTGCATGCCCGCACTCGCATCAAGATTTGACAACCGTAACGATCGCAAGACGTTTCCGGATTTTCATTGCGCCCCAACCGTAGTAAGAGTCAACCGATCGCTCCTCGTTTCCCGACTAAACGGTAGTGTCGAAATCATCGTTTGTGGAAATGTGTGACAAATTGTGCATTGTCTGAGCGTGCGGAAAACAAGATTGAAATCGAGGGCTGTCGACACTGTCGCTGCTTGGCTTCTTGTTGGTTCGATGGGTGTGCACGCTCAGCAAATGGCCGCCCCACATCCGGAGAATGCATTGGCTCAGCATTTGGTTGTGCAGAAGCCAAACCCGTCGCTTGCCAATTTCCTGGTAGCCCAGTCGGCAGATCCAGCTGCAGCGACGTATCCGCCGAATAGTCTCGAGCAGAGTCAAAACATAGATCAGAACCTAGACGCGCGCAGTCGGAGCATCCAATGGTGGAATCCCTATGTCATCAGTGCGATGCGACCGAATGAATCATCGTTTACGATCAGCATTGACGGTTTGGTTTATGACGCGTTGACGCACTCGCCTCGGATCCATGCGATTCAAGAAAACGTTTCTATCGCTGAGTTCGGTATAGCAGTAGCGATGGCCGGTTTCGATACGAAGTTGTTTATGGAGTCCAAATTCAACAGGCTCAACGTACCTACGGGCAGCACCCTCGACGCCGGGTTCAATGTAAATCGACTCATTGAGAATCAATGGTATTACAAC